>JBJMGO010000374.1:0-3368 GCA_045807825.1 Pyrinomonadaceae bacterium
AAGGCCTTCTACGATCGCTCGAAGCTCTCAAAAGAAGAGCTCGCCATGGTCAAGGAGCTGGAAGACAAAGACAAAAAAGAGGCGGATGAGAAGGCAAAAGCCTCGGGCCCAAATCCGACCGGAGCAGCAGCTCCGTCTCCCGCGGCCACCAAGGACATAACCGTGGATTGGGATGGTCTCTCAGATCGCAAGGCACGGCTCACGACAAACACCTCGGGCATCAATGACTGGGTGCTTTCGAAAGATGGTGAAAAGCTCTTCTATTTGACGAGCTTCGATAAGGGCAACGACATCTGGGTGACGGAGCCTCGGACGCGAGATACAAAGCTTTTCGCAAAGCTCGGTGCCAATAATGTCTCGGATTTTGAGCTCTCACCGGACGGCAAGTTCCTGTTCCTCGTCGCGGATGGTCATGCGATGAAGATCGATGCGGACAGCGGCAAGCCTGAGCCGGTCGGTGTCAACGCCGACATGGTCCTTAACTACTCCGCTGAGAAAGCGTACATATTCGATCACAGCTGGCGTCAGTTCAAGGAGAAGCTGATCTACACCGACCTTCACAAGGTCGATTGGGATTCGTACTACGCCGCGTATCGCAGATTCCTGCCTTACATAAACAACAACTACGACTTTGCCGAGATGGAGAGCGAGATGCTGGGCGAGATGAACGTCTCGCACACCGGTGCGTATTACTCGCCGCAAAATCCGAACGGCGACCAGACAGCCTCTCTCGGTCTTCTATACGATTACGACTACACCGGCAACGGCGTAAAGATCGCCGAGGTCATCCAGGGTGGTCCCGTCGATCTTGCGGCTTCATCGATCAAGGCTGGCCAGATCGTCGAGGCGATCGACGGCACGCCGATCGACGCGTCGATGGACTTTTACAAGCTGCTCAACCGAAAGGCCGGTAAATACAGCCTTCTCTCGGTCTTTGACCCCGCAGCAAACAAACGCTGGGACGAACCGGTAAAGCCCGTGAGTCTCGGTGCCGAGGGAGAGTTGCTCTACAAGCGATGGGTCCGCAATCGCCGGGCTGAGGTCGATCGCCTGTCGGGCGGCCGGATCGGCTATATCCACGTTCGCTCGATGAATGACGCCAGCATGCGAACCGCCGTCGAGGAGGCTCTCGGTCTCAATCTTGAGAAGGATGCGATCATCGTCGATACCAGGTTCAACGGCGGCGGCAACATTCACGAGCAGCTATCGGATTTTCTGAGCGGCAAGAAATATTTTGATATCGTGCCGCACGGGCAGTTCATCGGACACGAACCCGACAGTAAATGGATCAAGCCGAGCGCGGTACTGATGGGAGAGAGCAACTACTCCGACGCTCACCTCTTCCCGCTTGCTTACAAGGCAAAGGGCATCGGCCCGCTCATCGGTATGCCCGTTCCGGGGACCGGCACCTTCGTCTGGTGGGAGAATCAGATAGACCCGACGATCCGCTATGGCATCCCGATGGGCTGTTGGCAGCCGACCGCCGGCGTCTGCGCCGAGAACAACCAAACCGATCCCGACATACGCGTGATGAACGACCCGGCCGTCATGGCCTCAGGCCACGACCAGCAGATCGAGGCTGCGGTCAAGGAGTTGATGAAGAAGAAATAGTCGTGATCTGCCTCGGATTATGCAGAAAGGGCCTCAACATCCGTCGAGGCCCTTTTCCATTTGTCACAAGACGGTTACCTGGCGTCCTTGCCACGTCCGATCTCGAGCACGTCGTCATCTTTCCCTGACGTGCGCCTCTCGTGCGGATTCAGCATTGCTGACCACCGATACTGGGGTTCTTCCCAGCCGGTCCACAGTTTCTTAAGGATGAACTCGGTCATGCTGTCGACGATCCATCGGTGGTTCTTTTCGCCGACGGAGGCGAGCTCCGCGTCCGGTGCGGGGTTCATAAAATCGATCGCATATGGAATGCCATCCTTGATCGCGAATTCCACCGTATTGAGGTCGTAACCAAGAGCGTTGCAGATCGTCTTGACGTCCTTCTCTACGCGGGCGTGCAGCTCCGGCGTAAGATAATCGTCCACGTCAACGTACTGCATTCCCGATAGGTACGGCTTCGATGGGTCGTACGGCATTATCAGCACTTTCTCCTTGCCGACGCAGTAGCAGCGGACAAAGTGGTCCCACTCAATGCCCTCCTGGAGCGTCATGCAGAGCGTGCCCGAGTCGTTGTACTCCTGCCACAGCTCCTCCATCGATCTAATTTTCGAAACATTCTTCCACCCGCCGCCATCAAAAGGCTTCAGGAACGCCGGGAATCCGACATAATCCACGATCGCCTGCCAATCGACCGGGAACTCCAAATTACGCAGACTCTCGCTCGTGATGTCGTTGATATAGGCGTGCTGAGGCAGCAAGACCGTCTTTGGAATGGCAACGCCGAGCTTTGCCGCGAGGCAAAAGTTAAAGAATTTATCGTCCGCGGACCACCAAAATGGATTGTTGATGATGTACGTTCCCTCAAGTGCCAATCGCTTAAGCGTCGCCCGATAATAGGGTACCTCGTGCGAGATCCGGTCGATGATCACGTCCCACTTCTTCGGCTCGTCCAGCCGTATGCCCCCGACGGTGATCATCTCCGCCTCGACACGACCTTCGCCCCGCTCATTGATACTCTTAATGATCGACTCAGGAAACGTGACCTCACGCCCCGCCAATATCCCAACCTTTTTCATATGTAACTAATATATCGTGCGATTCCGCGATTCGCACACGTTGTGTGAAAATTACACGCATACCCCGCAAAACAGATCGATATGGCAGATGGTCGAACAATCCGTCCAACTAGCCGTAAAATGGCAGAATCCAACGTTAGGTTTGAGGAGATCTCCGATAAAAATGTACAACAAAATATTGACCCGCTTGGGACTCGTTGCCCTGGCGGCAGGTTTGTTCTTTATGTTTGAGCCACGTATGCAGAGTGCCGCGGCGGCGGACATGGCCGCGCCCGCGGATGCGAATCCGCTGCTCGAGAAATGGTCCGGTCAGTGGGGCGGATTGCCGCCATTCGACAAGGTAAAGGTCTCTGACTTTAAGCCCGCACTCGAGGCGGCGATGGCCGAGAACCTCCGCGAGATCGACGCGATCGCAAACAGCCGTAAAAAGCCGACCTTTAAGAACACACTCCTCGCATTAGAAAAATCTGGTGACACCCTCAACCGCGTTACAACAATCTTCGGCGTCTGGTCGACCAGTCTGAACACCGGCGAGTTCCCTGCTATCCAGGCGGAGATGCAGCCAAAGCTTGCGGCACATTCCGACAAGATCACGCAGAACACAAAGCTTTTCAAGCGGATCGAGGCCGTCTACAAAGGCTCTGAGATGAAAAAGCTCAACCCCGAGCAGCAGCGTCTCGT
>JBJMGO010000375.1:0-2669 GCA_045807825.1 Pyrinomonadaceae bacterium
GGCCGCAAAAAACACCGATCTTCTCATACCAAATTACTTATGAGGCTGTGCTTACTGAAGGCAGGCTCACCTATAACCGTTTTGCAAGCACAAATATTAACAAAACACTCTACCTTTGGCCACTGAAGTTTTGAAACCAAAGGCATTTTAGCTAAACTTGCTCCCTAACCCATGGACGCCGCAACGCCGATGCTTCGGCAATATTTAGAGATCAAGCAACAGTATCCGGGAACGATCCTTTTTTTCCGTCTCGGTGACTTTTATGAGATGTTCAACGAGGATGCCATCGTTGGTTCCCGCGAACTTGATATAACACTCACCGCCAGGCAAAAAGATTCGCCCAATCCTATTCCGATGTGTGGCGTACCGCACCACGCCGCTGCGAGCTATATCGCAAAGCTGGTTAAAAAAGGCTATCGAGTCGCAGTCTGTGAACAATCGGAAGCTCCGGGTAAGGGCGTAAAACTAGTAAAACGCGAGGTCGTCCGCGTCATTACGCCCGGCACAGCCATCGATCCGCAGCTCGTAGAATCCAGAGATTCTGTATATCTTGCATCGGTCTATTCGTCGGGAGATACGGTCGGTGCGGCATTTCTTGAGCCATCGTCAGGGCAGTTTTTTGCGACAGAATTCTCGGGGAGCGAGGCATGGCAAAAGCTATGTGACGAGCTGGATTCGTACTCCCCACGTGAACTGTTGTATCCCGATTCTCTCGAGCGGGTGATCGCGCAGCAGTTCCGGAGGCAGTCCGTCGGATTGTTTGATGCCGCCGATGACCGATCGGGCAACGGTCGGGCTCTGACGCCCATCGATGACGCCCACTTTGAGTTCGATGAGTGCAATCGACTCCTGATGCGGCAAATGCAGGTCGCAAATCTCGCCGGATTCGGCCTCGAGGGCCACAGTGCCGCGGTCTCAGCCGCCGGTGCGTGTCTTCGATATGCACAGGAGACGCAGCGAGCCGCAGCGGGTCACATTTCCGAGATCAAGTACATTGAGACAGCAGATCACATGGTCCTCGATCAGGTTACGCTGCGGAATCTTGAGGTATTCGAGTCCCGCGGTGAGCGGTCCAAAAATACTCTGTTCGGCGTGATCGACGAGACGATCACCGGCATGGGCTCACGGCTGCTCAGACAATGGGTCACGCGTCCGTCGCTCGAGCGAAGCGAGATCCAAACGCGGCAAGGGGCGGTCTCAGAGCTCACGGACACGATCCTGAGGGAGCAAATTCGATTTTTGCTCAAGGATGTCTCGGATCTCGAACGTCTCATCGGACGGTTGAATCTCGGTTCTGCGGGTCCTCGCGACATTGTCGCCCTGAACCGCTCGATAAAACAGGCACCTAAAGTCAACTCTGCACTCGCGGATGCTAAGTCCCTGCTGCTGCAGGTGCTTGCGGAGAATATCTTTGAGCTGCCGGAGGTTCGCGAGCTGATCGAAACAGCTATCGTCGATGAGCCACCGGTGAATCTCGTTGAGGGCGGAGTCATCCGCAGCGGATACAACCCCGAGATCGACGAGCTGCGAGGCATCTCTACCTCCGCAAAGCAGACCATCGCCGCCTTTGAAGAGCAGGAACGCACCCGCACCGGCGTTGCCAGCCTAAAGGTGCGGTTCAACAACGTCTTCGGTTATTACATCGAGGTCTCAAAGAGCAATCTCTCCCGCATTCCAGAGGATTACGAACGTCGTCAGACCCTTGCGAACGCGGAGCGCTATACTACGCCGCAGCTTAAGGAATGGGAGCAAAAGGTCCTCGGCGCCGATGAGCGGATCGTTCAGCTTGAAACGGAGCTCTTTCGGAAGGTTGCGGAGAAGGTCTGCGAGGAGACGCGTAAGCTCCAGATCACCGCGAGGGCCTTCGCCACGCTTGATTCAGTCTGTGCCCTTGCTGAGGCGGCATGTCGGCGAAATCTTGTTTGCCCGGTCCTGCACGATGGTGACGAGATCGAGATCAGGAGCGGCCGACATCCGGTTGTCGAGGCATCGCTCGGAGCGTCATTCGTACCGAACGACATCCTGATGAATAACTCGACCGACCGCCTGCTCGTGATCACGGGTGCGAACATGGGCGGCAAGTCAACGATCCTCCGGCAGGTCGCGATCATTCAGATCCTCGGGCAGATCGGGTCCTTCGTACCTGCGACTTCGGCGAGACTGCCGATCGTCGATCGAATTTGGACCCGCGTTGGTGCGTCGGACGATCTCGCCTCGGGCCGCTCAACGTTCATGGTCGAGATGACCGAGACGGCCGCGATTCTACACAGCGCCACATCGAGGAGTCTAGTGCTGCTGGACGAGATCGGTCGCGGGACTTCAACATTTGACGGACTCTCCATCGCCTGGGCCGTTGCCGAGTACCTTCACAATTCAGGTGAGCACGCGGCGAGGACAATGTTCGCGACGCACTACCACGAGCTGACCGAGCTTGCCGAGAATCTGCCCGGTGCCAAGAATTATCAGATCACGGCTACAGAGACTGATGGAGAGGTCGTGTTTCTCCACAAGCTAGAACCTGGCAAGGCTTCAAAGTCTTACGGTATCGCCGTCGCCAAGCTCGCCGGCCTGCCGTTGGCCGTCATCGAACGTGCAAAGGATGTTCTGGCAAAGCTCGAGAAATATGAGCTCGCCGTTTTCGCGGACGAGCAAAAGCACGGTCTCGCAAA
>JBJMGO010000376.1:0-8945 GCA_045807825.1 Pyrinomonadaceae bacterium
CTACGACTTTATCGAGATGTTTCTTATCGTGGACCTCGACCGTCACCTCGATCAAACCGATGTTATCCTTTGAAACCGCGGCTCGGGCATCGCGAATCCCGGTTTTGATATCGGCGATGGCATTGGTGATGCCGGCGAGCATTCCTGTCCGATTTTCGGTGGTCGCCAGAAGTTGAACCGACTGTTTAGCGTCGCTGTCCGTCTTTGCCCACTCGACATCCACGATCCGGTCTTTATTGAGCATGAGCTGCGAGACATTTTTGCAGCGGCGATTGTGCACGACGATGCCTTTACCAAGCGAAATGTAGCCAATAATAGGTTCGCCACGCAGGGGATTGCAGCACTTCGCACGGGTCGTTAGCAGATTGTCGACACCCTTAACAACGATGGCGTCCTCGCCAAGTCCAATGAACTTTTTGACCGCCTTAACGCCGGTGCGGACACGGCCTGCCTTCTCTTCGCTCGGCTCAAGCTCTTTAAATTTATCGCCAAGCAGCTTAGCGATCACATTTCGCGGGAGCGTTTTGCCATAGCCGACAGAAGCAAAGAGATCATCGGAACGGCTGAGACCATACTCGTTTGCTACACGCTTGAGCTCGGCCTCGTTATGCATGAATTTCTTAGCCGTGACCTTGAACCTCTCCGCCTCTTTCTCAATGAGCTTTCGGCCCATCTCGATAGACTCGGTGCGCTGCTGCTGCGAGATGTGGTGACGAATTCGATTCCGAGCTCGTGAGGTGACCGCGTAATTCAGCCAGTCGCCTGATGGATGAGCATTCTGATTGGTGAGTATCTCGATAACGTCGCCGTTCTGCAGCTCACTGCGGAGCGGCACGATGCGTCCGTTGATCTTCGCCCCGGTGCACGTATCTCCAACACCGGAGTGGATCGCATACGCAAAATCGATCGGCGTCGACCCGCGCGGCAGCTGTATGACCTTGCCCATCGGCGTGAATGCATACACGTCCTTTGGATAAAGATCGAGCTTTAACGTCTCGATAAAGTCCTCGGAGTCCTCGTTATCCTCCGATTCACTGACGAGCGGAAGGAGCAGCTTCTCGACCGTCTTTCGCAAAGCATCTAGGGCGTCGTCCTCCTCCTGCTTGCCGAGGGCCGCCTCTTTGTATTTCCAATGTGCAGCGACGCCTTCCTCGGCGATGTGGTGCATCTCCTGCGTGCGGATCTGCACCTCGAACGGCTGCCCCGTGTCACCGATCACGGACGTATGCAGCGACTGGTAAAGGTTGTCCCGCGGAATGGCGATCCAGTCCTTGAAACGCTCGGGAACAGGCGTCCAGATATCGTGGACGACGCTCATCGCGAGGTAGCAGTTTTTGCGGTCGTTCTCAGTGATGATCCGAGCCGCGATCAGGTCATAGACCTGCTCGATCATCACCCTCTGCTTCTTGAGCTTTTTCCAGAGTGAGTAGAGACGCTTTACGCGGCCCTCGACCTCGACGAATGGCACCTCGTTCTCGGCGAGTTTCTCCGTGATCGTGGCTTTGATCTTCTGCAGGTGGGCCTCGAGTTCAGGACGGCGAACGTCGACCTCTTTCGCGAGTCGCTTGTACTCGTCCGGATACAGATTTTGAAAGGCCAGGTCCTCGAGCTCGCTTCGCATCTTACCCATACCGAGTCGATGGGCGATGGGTGCATAGATGTCGAGTGTCTCCTGCGAGATGCGTTCGCGCTTGTCGGACTGGAGGTACTGCATCGTCCGCATGTTGTGCAGACGATCCGCCAGCTTGATAAGCACGACGCGAACGTCCGTGATCATCGCGAGCACCATTTTTCGAATGTTCTCGGCTTGCTGCTTCTCCTTTGACAGCTCGCTGATGGTCGCGATCTTCGTCAGTCCGTCGACGAGCTGTGCGATCGTATCGCCGAAGTACGATTTGATCGTCTCAAGGTCCACGAGCGTGTCCTCTACGACGTCGTGCAGCAGCCCTGTGGACACACTGGTCTCATCCAGCCGCATGTCCGCAAGGATATTTGCCACCTCCAGCGGATGAACAAGGTACGGCTCGCCCGACGCCCTTGTCTGGCCGCGGTGATGGAGCGCGGAGAAGAGGTACGCGCGGCGAATAACATCGAGATCAGCCCCGGGCCGATTTTGCTCAACCTTCTCGATGATATCCTCAATGCGTATCACTAGCTTTTCACCTAAGAAGTGCCGACAGGGAAAGGCGATGCCCAATTAACTCTAATTGAGCATCGCCGGTATATGTAAAAAAGATCGTTCGTGTTATTTAGCGGTGTTGGAATTCTTGTTGCCGCTCTCGGCCGCCAGCTTGGCTGCCGCACGTTCATCGATCTCCTGCTGGATCTTCTTGTCGAGGTCGCCTAGCTCGTTATAGGACTGACGAAGCTGATCGGCCTGAGCCTTGAATTTATCACGATCGTCCTTGCGGCCCTCCATTTCGGCAAGACGCGAAGATTGGATCGCCATCGCCGCCTTGTATGAGCGTGCAGACTCAAACGGCTTTATGAACTCTTGATAGAGCCGGAGCTGATCGTCAGACGCCGCCTTCGGATCGAGGGTCCTCGGAGCATCCTTGACCATCTGGGGCTCCAGAGCAAGCGCCGCGTCCGCAGCATTGTTGCCGTCCTGGATGCACTTCTTCAAATTGTCCAGATCCGCCGGATTCTGCGGCTTGACGTATTGATACGTCTGCTGCCCATTGGTCGTGATCGTCTTCTTGGTCGCCTCCGTATCCGTAATATCGTTGGCGCAGGTGTTAGCCTTAGCTGCCATTGAGTTGTACGCCGCCGCACGTGCTGCCTCAGGATAACTCGCATCACTAGCCAGTTGCTGGCGCCACTGCTCCGCCTGTTCAGCCATCTGGAGGTTATCGTAGAGACCGCCGACCGCCCCGGCCGTCGTCACAGCGTCGGATAGAGAACCCGCATAGCGCTTCTGCACGTTGGTGTCATTCCCGGTCTTGTCATAGTCGCTCCGCGCATCCTTATACTCCTGGAGCACCGCTGGCAAGGCCTGTTTGTAGGCGTCGATGGCCTCGAGAGCGAGGTCCTTTCTGGAACGATCACCGATGTATTGGGAATGGAGTGTACGAGCCAGGAAGAGCTGAGCCGTCCGTCCCTCTACCGTCTCTCCCTTAGGATCGCGCGAGGCGGCTGATTTGAACAGACGGGCAGCCTCGGGGAATTTACGATCCCTATAGGCCTTTGAACCATCGACAAGGTCCTTCCGGGCCATGATCTTGCCGTAATAGTTGCAGCTCGACCCTCCGAGCACAGCGAGCGATATAAGAACAATAACCCCAAATTTTGAGGATCTCATCATTGAAACTCCAGTTGGTGACGCGAGCTTTTTAAGTCTCAGATGCCGCGACACAAGGTTAATCCTGCAGATCGTCGATCTGCAGTCCGATCGGTGAGGCACCCGCTTCTTTCGCAGCGTCGATCACCCTCACCACATCCCCATACCGGACCGACTTTGGCGATTTTATGAAGACGGTCTTCTCGATCTCATTCGTGCCTTCGCGGAAAACGCCCTGGTTCGTGCGCTCTTTAAAGACCTCGGCGAGCTTCGTATTTAGCGCGTCCGTATTCGTGACATCGCCGAAAGGCTCGTTATTGAGCGTGATCTGCTTCGTATCCTTGTTAACCGCGATGACGAGGGTCAGCGGATTGGGTTTTACGTTGACGTTCTGCTGGTCCTTCGGCTCGGCCGGGACCTTTGCCTCAAACCGGCTCGGCTTGAGCGGCGTGATCGCCATAAAGATGATCAGCAGCACGAGCAGCACGTCGATCAGCGGCGTAACATTGATATTGGGGACCGCTCCGCCGGTTCCACCACCAGTTGACATTGCCATAACTACACCTGAAATGAATCCCTGTGAGATGAGTGTGCCGGGCCGGTGCCCGGCACACTCTCTCGTTTAAGTCTTTGGAGCTCCGCCTTTCTTCTTATCCGCTACAAGACCGATCTTATCGATGTCCTGCTTGCGGATGGTCTCGATCGCCTGGACGACACGGCCATAATCGACCTCGACACCGCTCTTGATATAAACGATGCGCTTCTCGGGTGTCTTGCCCTCCATACGTCGCTTGATCACATCGCCAAGGGCATCCAGAGGATACTGTTCCTTGCCGATGTAGAAGTTGCTGTTGTCCGGTATCGAGATGACGACCGATGTGTCCTTCGCAATATCAGCATCCTCGTCGGGGCTGATCATGTCGCGAGGCAGGTTCACCGAGACACCTGACTGGAGCAGGGGGGTAACGATCATGAAAATGATCAGTAGCACGAGCATAACGTCCACCATCGGAGTCACGTTGATCTCCGAGTTGAGTTCACTCGAGCCGCCTACTTGCATTGCCATAGCAATTAATTCTCCTTAACGGTCAGAAAGATAAAGCCTGCCGGACCGTTCCCCTTCGAAGTATTAGCCTCTCAGGGCCTTGGCGCGCTGCTTGATAAAGTAGTCCACCAGCTCTGATGCGGAGTTTTCCATCTCCACACTAAAGCTCGTGACCTTACTCGTAAAGTAGTTAAAGAGCCACACCGCGGGCACTGCCACGAGAATACCGCCCGCCGTTGTGACGAGTGCCTCTGCAATAGCTCCACCGACAGCACCGATACCGGCCGTCTCGTTGGTTCTCAGAGCGTTGAACGCGCCGATGATACCGATAACGGTTCCGAACAGTCCGACGAAAGGTGCCGTTGAGCCGACGGTCGCGAGTCCTGCAAGGCCGCGCTTCAGCTCGGCCGTCTTAACGGCGATAGCACGCTCGAGGGCACGCTTGGATGCCTCCATCTCGTCAGCCGAAATGTCGCTGTTGCCCTGGTGGGCCGCAAATTCCTTCAAGCCGGACGAGACGACCATCGCAAGGTGCGAATCCTTGTGCTTGTCGCTGATGTTGATGGCCTCATCGATGTTGCTGTTCTTGAGCGCCTGAGCAACCTTCGGGGCATACTGACGCGACTGCGCTTTCGCCTTGTTGTACGTGAGCCAACGCTCGATACCCACGGCGATCATGTATACCGATTCGATGAGCAGGACGATGATAACGCCCCAGCCCGGAATACTCAGGCTCTTGGCGATGTCGTAAGGGCCAAAGGAGATACCTTGGTTCCCCTGGAACAAAAGAAACAAGCCCGTTCCGATCAGGCTGGCCAAAAATGTCATGATTTTTCCTCCAAAGAATTCGACAGAATCTTTTTATTGCGTTTCTGAATGATCTATAAAAAGGGGCGGTTTACCCGGCCGCCCTCCGGTATCCCTAAGGATCACTGAGCCATGAAATTGTAGGTGATCACACCCGACACCTTTACCGGCTGGCCGGAAAGCAATGTCGGCGAGAAGTGCGACCCGCGTGCCGCCGACTCCGCAGCCGCCTTCAACAGCGGGTGGCAGCTTACTGCCGACGCCGAGATGACGCCGCCGGTCTCGCTGATAACGACCTGGACGGTGCAGGCTCCGCCCGCGTGAACCGCGCGTGCTGCCGGCGGATATGCCGGGTGCACGAGGTTCGTCGCCTTACCATTGAGCACACCGCCCGACACCATCTTAGGCACCGGCTTCGGTGTTGCACGCGGCGGAGGAGCATCCTCCTCACCACCGGTAGGCGCTGTACCCGTACCTGTTGACAGACCACCTGTACCGCCGTTCGCCACGACCTGTCCGCCGCGATTTCCAACATCGGCGCCGGTATCGGAGTTCATCGAACCCTGCTTCGTCAGCGTATTCTCGCGCATCTGCGGAATGGTGCTCTTGATCGTACTGATCACATCAGGCGGTTTCACCGGCGTCGACATGATGTTCTGGATCAGCTCCTTGCGAACGTCAACGTCGGGCTGCTTTTGCTCCGGCTGCTTCTCCGGCTTTGGCGGCGGCGGCTCATCGGCCGGCGGCGGCGGGGCGACGAGCGTTGTTAGCTCGAGGTCTCCACCCTCAACACCAAATCCGTGTGCAAAGAGGTCGCGTGTCCACAGTCCCAGCAGGATGACCACGGCTAACGCAGCGATCCCTAATACCAACTCGCTCTTGCGTGTGTTCTCAGCCGAATGTTCCTTCGACTCAACTAATTGATCAAGCATTTTATGCCTCCCTTTCCGGTGCCAATTTCAGGTCAAGGGTTACGAAACCTAATAATTACTGATACTTAGATGATTTACCTCAAATAACACGTTGTAAGGGTATGACTCCAAACACAACGCGTAAACTCGGCGACGCCTCTTTCTTCTGCTTTACAACTGCGGGGACTGTAAGGGGTACCGGTCGTCGACACGCCGATCGCCTAACTATCCCGCTCCCGTTTTCACACGTCGAACCCGGGACAAAGCGTCAACAGAGCATTTAACTGACCAGCAACGGCCAAAGTCTAAAATTTTGACGGTTGAAAGTCAAGAATGACCAAACCGTTTTTAGACCGAACGTTCTGCAACCGAAAGCTAACGAAACAAAGGCATTATCGCGTCACCGGGCGCCGCGTCACGGACTTGCGTGACGAGGAGGCGAGCTTCTCACCTTTTTGCGGCACGAGAACCTCTTTTACGCGAGAGTCGCCGAGTTTGTTTTGCCACCAGATAGCGATCGGGCTCGCGATCGCAATGGTCGAATATGTACCAAGGATCACACCGACAAGAAGCGCGAGCGAAAAGCTCTTGAGCACCTCGCCGCCAAAAAGCACGAGTGCCAGCACCGACAGCAGCACAAGACCGGACGTAATGATCGTTCGGGACAGCGTCTGGTTGATCGAGTCGTTGGTGATCTTGAACAGACTGTCCGTCCTGTTGAACTGCAAATTCTCACGTACCCGGTCAAAGATAACGATCGAGTCGTTCACGGAGAATCCGACGATCGTCAGCAACGCCGCGATCACCGTCAGGTTGATCTCCCATTGGAAGACCGAGAAGAACGCCACCACCATCAGCACGTCGTGAAACACCGCCAGCACCGCTCCAACCGCATACGTCCAGTCATACCTAAACGCGATGAACAGTAGAATTCCCACGAGACCGAACAGCGTCGCCGTAACGGCCTGATTTCTCAACTTAGAACCTGCGACGGCTCCCACGGCGTCAGTTCCGATAATTTTGTAGGACGCGTCTGGTGCATCAGCAAGAGCTAATTGAGCCGGGGCTTCTGCTCCAAACGTATCGAGCGCCCGTTTAACCACACAGCGCCCCGCCTCCTCTAAAGGCCGGTTCTCCGAATCGGTGCAGTCCGGTCGCGGGCCCAAGTTTGCGACTTTTACCAGGACCTCGTCCGGCTTATTAGTTGACGCCTGTATTACCGGCTCGTGGATACCGGCGTTATTCAGGGCCGTCCGGATGGCATCATCAGAGGGCCTGTCCTTGAACTTTGCCGTGACAACGGTCCCGCCCTTAAAATCGACACCAAGATTGAAAGGTGTACCACCCGTGTATTGCCGACCAAGGGTCGAGGCCAGACCGGCGATCATAATGATGCAGGAGAACGCAATAAAATACTTGCGTTTGCCGAGCCAGTCGATGTGGATGTTCTGAAAGAGGTTAAACATTGCTACAACTTTTAAATACTCATCCGCTCGCGATCCGGCTTGAGCGACAGCTCCCAATTGAAGATCGTTCGGGAGACAAAAACGGCCGTGAAAAGATTGATCACAAGCCCGAGGATGAGCGTTACGGCGAATCCCTTGATCGCGCTTGAGCCGGTCATATAAAGAATGACCGATGAAATAATGGTCGTGACGTGCGTATCGATGATCGTGACAAAGGCGCGATCGAATCCAAGCGATATTGACTCGGGAACTGAAAAGCCGAGACGCAATTCCTCGCGGATTCGCTCAAAGATGAGGACGTTGGAGTCCACCGCCATGCCGATACCAAGGATCAGACCAGCGATTCCCGGCAATGTCAGCGTTGAGCCGATCATCACGAGGGCCGCGATCGTCAGGAGCATGTTCAGCGACAGCGCGACCACGGCGTTGATACCTGAGCCGCGGTAATAAAACAGCATGAACAGCACGACGAGGATCAACCCGCCAATCGATGCCGAGACACCTGCACGGATCGAGTCCGCTCCGAGGCTCGGGCCGACCGTGCGCTCTTCCTGGTACTCGATACCTGCGGGCAGTGCTCCTGACTTTAGCGTCAGTGCGAGGTCGTCAGCCGCCTGCTTTGTGAATTTGCCCGAGATCTCACCCGAGTCAAAGATCTGCGATTTGATATACGCGGCAGACTTGACCTCATGATTCAGAACGACAGCCATGTAATTGCCGATGTTCTTGCCGGTCCAGTCGCCGAATTTCTGCGCACCGTCCGGCTTAAACGAAAATGAGATCTGATAATCCGAGCCTCCCGCCCGGCCTTGTACGGCCGCCGCGTCACGAAGCTGGCTGCCATCAACCACGGGCGGATATTCTACGACCACGAATTTCGTAGGCTTCTGGTCCCTGGTATTCGTGTTGGCGTTAAGAGATGACGTCGGCTCGTCTCGTTCACTGTAAGGCAGCACCTTGCGGCTGTCAGTCTCCTTGCCTCCGATCGAAGCAAGCGCCGCCTCTCTCGTCGGGTACGTCTGCACAGGCTGCGGATTCGGCGGGCTGACGATCTTCATCAATTCGAGTCGCGACTCGCCCTTGATGAGGTTTTTAACTTCTTCAGGGTCGGCTTGTAGGCCCGGCATCTGAAGGAGGATCAGACCGGAATCCGAGCTTCCCTGTCGCTGGAGCAGCGGCTCCTTGACTCCAAAAGCATTGATCCGGGTGTCGATGATGCGATATGCCTGGTCCGTCGCTTGATCCTTTAATTTCGCCTGCATCTGCTTTGGCAGATCCCAGGTAACCTGATTGCCGCTCGTGCTCTGTGTCCAGTTCGCAAAGTCAACCCTCTTCTTCCCCGCGTCAACCACCGCCTGCGCCTTCGATGGGTCGGATATGGTCAAGGTCACGGTGTAATTACCGTTGTCCGTGTCGGTCGAGCCCTCGGCTGTCAC
>JBJMGO010000377.1:0-6293 GCA_045807825.1 Pyrinomonadaceae bacterium
CTCGCGAGCCTTGTCTGCGCGATAGGCCTGCTGTCGTTTTTAGGCGGGCTTTTCTTTTTCCCGAGACCCGTGATGCTTGCCGGCATAGGTTTGCTGGTGGCATCGCTCGTGCTGTTTTGGCTGGAAGAGTCGGGTCAGCGGCGTCTGGAAAGATCTCGTTCGCGATAAACAACAAAAAAAGGCCGCGGTGTTTGCCGCGGCCTCTTCCCCCTTGTTGTACCCCTTGTTTTTTGCCCCTTGCTATGTATGTTTTTCCGGCGGACGTGCCCAACGACGCCGGATACCCCTTGAAAAACCTAAAATAACGGGCTCTTGTAGCTAGCGAAGCTGCCCTGACCGTCGTCATTCGCCATCTCTGCCCTTATCTCCTCCAACGCACCGTCGAAAGGAGCCTCGACCATCGGAGCGTCGGCATCAAAACTCACACGACGCCTT
The DNA here is from genome assembly GCA_045807825.1 of Pyrinomonadaceae bacterium. Classification (GTDB taxonomy): domain Bacteria; phylum Acidobacteriota; class Blastocatellia; order Pyrinomonadales; family Pyrinomonadaceae; genus OLB17. Next base: position 436 of record JBJMGO010000377.1, read on the forward strand.
GACCGCACCCCTTGTGTGGAACTGAACTTCAAAAAATCGTTCCGTATGATATCTGATGTATTGCTCGTATATGTATTCATCATCGCCCCTGGTCCTCGACTTCGCCCTGTTTAACCAGGGACTTGGGAGTATCGATAGCTGCCCGATAGTCAAATATTACAGCCGGTCCTGAATTAGGAATATCGGGAATTTAGATGAGTTTACTAGGGGAAATCCCTACTCTTGAGAATTGAAGAGTACGAGCAGGACGCCCTCTGATTGTTTAACCCGGCACAGAGGCACGCTTCTGCCCGTCGTCTCAGAAGAAAAGAAAGGCCCCGACACATCGGGACCTTTTTCAGTTTTGGAGTCGCCCTATCTGCGGCCGCCGGTCCTTGCCGGAGCAGCGAAGGTGCACGAGGATGGCGGCGTCACTGATGACGTCGGCAGCCTTAACGGTGCAAGGTTGTTCTTCATCAGCAGCGAGTTAAAGTCAACGAGATCGGAGGTGAGCATCGTCCTCCACGCTGTGGAGGTTGAGGTGAATTCCTTACAACCAGATTCCCATGTATGGATCTCGGCTTGGGTCGGGATCATGTCGATGCCATTTTGGGTGAGCGGCCCAAGGACGGTGTAAAAGACACCGTTGACCAGGCTGAAAGGCAGCAGGCTGCCGGGCGTTCTCGCGGCTCGTCCAAATCCGCCGCGCAGGGCGAGCGGGCCGCCGAAGGTTGCAAGCTTCGTTGAGAGCGCGGTCGCCGCGGTTGCGACATCTGGCGGCAGTGAGCCGGCGGTTAGGCCGGCAAGCTGGGCCCGCACTTGCGCGACCTGTTCGTTAGCTCTGTAGCTGTCGTTCATTGCGGCCGACGCGGCAAGAGCGAGTCTCGTCTGCTCACGCAGGCCATTCATCATTGCGGGACTCTCGCCGATGCGTGGATCATTGTGGACCACGACGGTTTGCGTGTACGTCGTCCCGTCCACCATCAGCTTGATCGTGTACGTTCCGGGGACGACCATCGGTCCGTGCGGCCCGGGTGTGACCGAATTCGGCGCTGCGTTCATCTGGTTGTTGATGTCTGGATCGAGACCGAGCGGATCGTCATACCTTAAATTCCAGTTGATGCGATTGGTGCCGACGTTGGTCGAGAGAGCCCGTTCGGCGGGGTCCTTGAGCCAGTAATCGGGATAGGGAGGGCGGTCAAATTTCGGCGGAGCTACGCTCGTGATCGTCCGGACAAGAGCCCCCGCCGAATCAAAGATCTGCATCCTAATGTCACTCGGCTTGCGGCTCAAGTAGTAATAGATGATCGCTCCGAATGGCGGATTCTCCGCGTGCGGCATTTCGGGGTTCATCGGCTGGTCAAAGTTGCCGTTCTCGCGTGAGCGGATCGCGTCGCCGGGCTTGAATAGGTAAGCCGGTGCCGCAGCGATCGCCTGCGATCTTGCGGCGACCTCACGCAGCGGGGTCATGTCGTCGAGGATCCAGAATCCGCGTCCGTACGTGCAGATCACGAGATCGCTCATGTTGTTGTCCGTGTGAAAGACCATGTCGCGAATGGACGTGCTCGGCATGTTTTGCCGCAGCGACTGCCAATGATCGCCGTCGTCAAACGAGACGTAGACAGTCGTCTCGGTCCCGGCGAAGAGCAGCCCCTTTTGCTTTGGATCCTCACGAATGACATTCACGCGGCTGCCGGTGCGCTCATCGGTGGGAAGTCCGTTCACGATCTTTGTCCACGTCTTGCCGCCGTCGTGGGTCTTGTAGATGTAATGCTGCTCTGGAGCGCCGGGTGCCGGACCGCCGCGGCCGAAGCCGGGATTTCCTGCCACGTACGCGGTGTTCACATCATTGTGACCAGCCTCGACAGTGACCCAGTTGACGTTTTGAGGGGCGTCGGCGATGTTCGAGACGTTGTTCCAGGTCTTGCCGCCGTCCATAGTGTTGTAGATCTGGCCTGTGGTGCTGCCCGACCAAACGACGCCGCGCCTTACAGTCGAGAGCGAGAAGTCGGATATCGTGCCGCGCTGAACAAAAGCGGCTGGAGCTGGAGCCGGTGTGGGCGTCGGCGTAGGTGCTGGCGGAGCCTTGGTCGGTGCGGGCACCGGACGACGCTCCTGAGCGACCTCCGCTGCTGCCGGCCTTATGCCGCACGGCTGCATGGGCTGGCCCTTTGGTGTCGTGAGGTCGGGGCTGAAGGTCTTCCACGTCTCAGCGCCGTCGCGCGTTACGATGATGCAGTTGTAGCCGACATACATCGCCTTTGGCTCGAAGGTGACATCAAATCGCTTCCAAAAATCCCGTCCTTCGACATACAGATCGCGATCCGTTCCAAAGTTTGGAGCGACGTTGCCCCATTGGCCGGTCTCAACATCGATCTTTTCCATACCGTTCCCCTGACCGAGGCCGTAGCCTACGCCGTAGATGGTGGTTGGCTTGAGAGGGTCAGGAACCGCGGTGCCGAATTCCGAGGACTGCAGCGGATACCAGTCGAGCATTGTTAGCTGGCCGAGATCGCCGCGGCTGCGGGTCATTACGGCGCCCGTATCTTGCTGCGACCCCATCACCCAATACGGGTAACGGGTGTCGGTGGCGACCTTGTAGATCTGGGCGATCGGGATCTGATAGTAGCCGCTCCATGTAGAGCCGCCGTCCAGTGTAACTGCGGGGCCTTGATCGAATCCGAAGAGCATCCTGTCGCCGCGAGTCGGGTCGATCCAGATGTCGTGCGGATCCTCGCCGCCGGGCGCGCCCTTGAACACCGTGAAGCTCTTGCCGCCGTCCGTGGATCTGGTTACGTAGGTAGTACAGATGTAAAGGACGTCCGGATTTTGCGAGTCGACCCACACGCCGGAGCTGTAGCCGCCTTGGCCGTTGCCGATGCGGTTGTCGCCTATGGCCATGTGCTGCCATGTATCGCCCTGATCGTCGGAGCGGTACAGTCCCGAAGGTCCTGCACCCTGCGGCGGATTGCCGATAACGTAGATGCGTTTGCCGTCAGTGTGCATTGCGACGGCAACGCTGATGCGCCCGGTGTAGGGCGGAAGGGAATCGACCTTTTTCCAGGTCTTGCCCTCGTCACTAGATCTAAAGAGTGCGGTGCCGTTCGGGCCCTGCGGCTGACCGCCGCCGAATCCGCCGCCGAAGCCGCCGCCGGCTCCCTGTGACGTCGCGAAGATCACGTGCGGCTTGTCGAATGCAGCCTCGACGTCACGCGTGCCGTTGGCGTTGTCGGGACGAAGGGTATTCTCCCAGGTCTTCCCGCCGTCGGTGGTGCGATAGATGCCGCGGCCGTTGTGGGTAGCATCGCCCTGCGTCGAGACGACGACGATGTTAGGATCTTTGGGATCGATGACGATCTTGTTGATCTTTGTGGTCTCCTCGAGGCCGATATGGACAAAGCTGCGGCCGGCGTCGACGGACTTGTACATCCCATCGCCGGAAGGCCCCTGGACGGAATCTCCGGTACCAACGTAGATGACGTTCGGGTCAGATGGTGCGACTTGGACGGCACCGATACTGTCGACATTCTGAAACTGGTCGAATATCTGGAACCACGTCACGCCGCCGCTTGTCGTTTTCCAAAGACCTCCGATCGGTGCACCTGCGTAAAAGACGCCTTCCTGGCCTGTGCCAACGGCTCCGGTTACCGCCGAGATACGGCCGCCGTGAAAGGGGCCGATATTCCTCCAGCGAAGTCCGGAATAAAGGCTCGTCGGCACGACGTTCTGAGATACGACGGCCGAAGCAACCAGCACAAGGCAGAGCAAGCTCAGGCCTACGAGAGAGCGATAGTTTGTTTTCATTTTAGGAATGACCCCTGATCGTGAGACCTGCACCGGACGTCTCGAAAATGGTTTTTCTCAAAGTACCACAGCATACGGGGAAATTTAAGTTAGGTTTCAGCGGCCCCTAAGTTTTTGCCATACCGAGACCGTTGCGAGCAGCAGGATGAAGAACGCCGCGAGGAGTATGCGATCGAGAACATTCGCCGTAACGGTAAGCTCGCCATTCGCAATGGTCGCAGTATCGCTGTGGGTCAAGAATCCGAGACCGAATGATCCTACGAGTGCCAATCCGGTGAGCACAGTGAGTCCGCCAAGAATATTAAAAGCAGTCTGCACAATGCGGGATTCTCTCACAGTTACTAGTTCAGTTATCAAGGGCTGCAAGATCGTTCCATCAGAGCCGTAAACGATTTTTCAAAGTTGGCGCGGCCGGGTTTGGGGGTAAAGGCACACCGATAGTGCACCGCCTGACATTTTGGCGGCAACGAGACCCGTCCACGCCGACGAATCGTGATCTCGGGTTCTCTATGGTGGCAGGGAGGTGAGGTCTGAGGAACGGGTGTTGATCTCGATGTGTGTCATGGCTGCCTCGTCTGTGTAAGTTAGCGTCTGTCTCCTTCCGGTGAATCGAGAGGACTTAATATGTATAGCATACGATGTCCCATGTGTCAATCATTATGTTATTCATGAGACAGACAATGCTGCCGCGACCCAGGAAAGCGTCGGACCTGCAGCGGACGGCGACGATGCTGCATTAGCGTCGAGACATAGTGCTATTAGCCGCTGACGACCAAAACTCCGACAGTAAGGCCATCCCCCCGCTGCCAGTGTAAGCTGCTCTACCAAGACACTCGGCGGCGATATACATCACCGTGTTGATGTTTTAGCCGGACACGTTCATACGGGTTGCTGTTCATCTTGTTGACGAGGCTGATCCGGGCTGATGAAAGGGTCGCAGAACCGATCCCGCGACCCTGCTTCTTCTTTAGCTCGCTCGAGCTCCGCCGTTGCTCTGGCGCATGTTGCTGGCGACGAGAGCCGCGATCGCGAGGCCGCCGCCGAGGAGGAGGCCTTTCGTCAGCGTTGGGTGCAGCATCGCGTGGTGATACGGGCTGTGCTTGACGACGAAGCGATCTTTATCGGGACCGCGTTCGTTAAGACGGGAGTTTGTGTCGTAGAGTCCGTCATTCCGCATGGGCGATGCTGGCTGGCCTGAATTTTGCAGTGAGTCGATGACGGTCTCCTGAAACTTAGCCATGGTTTGCGGAGCATAGTGCGAGAGCGCGGCGTTTATCTTGGACATGTCTCCGACAAAGAAGGTCGGAACCTTGTTCTCCGCACAGTGCAGGATCGCCTCGGCGACAAGCTCGGGTGCGTACATCGGGGCCGGCAGCGTCGGCTCGTAGGGAAGATAGTTCTTTGCGTTCTGTGGATAGGGTGTGTCGATCGCGGTCGGCTGGATCAACGTCACAGAGATCGGAAGTCCATCGGCCTCGAGCTCCATTCGTAGAGAGTCGGTAAGACCCTTTACAGCATGCTTGGATGCGGTGTAGATGCCCTGTAGCGGAATTGCGGCATCCGAAACCTCGCTGCCGAGATTGATCAGTGCTCCGCCGTTCTGTCGCAGGTGCTGGACGGCGAGCTTTGATCCGTTGACGACACCCCAGAGGTTCGTGTCAAAGAGCTGTCGCATGTCCTCGGTCGGCACCTCCATGATGCGGCCGTAGACCGAGACGCCGGCGTTATTGACCCATGTGTCAATGTGGCCTAGCTCGCTGACGATCGTGTCGGCGGCACGACGGAATTCGGTGTTGTCACCGACATCCGCCGCAGCGCAGACTGCACGACAGCCTTGCGAGCGAAGCTCCTCGCACAGCTCGTTCAGAGCCTGCTCGTTGCGGGCGATAAGGCCGAGATTCGCCCCTTTTTTTGCGGCCATGCGGGCGGTCGTGAGTCCGATCCCGCTGGTAGCGCCGGTGATAAGAATATTTTGCTGGGATACAGGTTTTAACTTCATAATTGCGGTTCCTCCAAAATGCGATCTTTGAATACAGAATGAGCGGCCGGAGGCGTGCGTTTTGTCAGGGCACCTA
>JBJMGO010000378.1:0-7540 GCA_045807825.1 Pyrinomonadaceae bacterium
GCGGCGGTGAGCTTCTTGAGGGTTTTTCAGATGGAGGCCGCGACGAAGGCTCGGCCAAGGGCTCAAATACAGGATTTTAGTTATCAGGTTAACCGCGCTCTCAACTCAATGAATGCGGCTTCCTGGTGCAGAGGAATAACCGGGTTCCCTCCCCACCGGATCTTCGCTTTAGAGGATCGATTCCGACAGACAGGCCTCGAGGAGGAGGAAAGGAGTTATGAGGAAAATACAATTAAAGTTAATTACATTATTTACGCTGATCGCCGCGACCGCGGTTGCGGCATCGGCGCAGGTGATGCCTTATCGCGTAGCGGATAGAGATGTCCGCATGGTGATAAACCGCATCGAGACGGAATCTAATACGTTCCGTACCGACGCGCAGCGTGACATCGACCGCAACATCTGGACAAGCTCGAATCGCGAGGAGTCAATGAGCAACCTGCTCGACAACTTCGAGACGGCGGCAGACCAATTGCGGACGAATTTCACCGGACGCCGCTCATCTGCGAGCGACGTGCAGATGGTGCTCAATCGTGCCATGGCCGTTGATCGGCTAATGAGGAATAACACGTTCACGCAACGCGTGCAGAGTGAATGGGCTGCCATTCGCACTGATCTCGATACGCTTGCGGGCTACTACAGCGTATCCTCCAACTGGAACAACACCGGTGTTGTCGTAACACCGACCGCCGGTGGCGGCTGGGCGACGAACCGTTACACGGCGAACGACCGACAGATGCGCACACTGGTGAATCAGCTGCGCTACCGCTCGTCGGCATTCCGCACGAGCTTTAACCGCTGGTCCGGACGCCGCGGCTTTTGGTCAAATGGCACCGCTGACACTAACGTGATCCAGGCCGTCGCGGATCTCGACACCGCGCTCAATGCTTATTCATCGAGCTACAGCAACACGACCGCACGCGATCTGGACACGATATTGCGTTCGGCAGCGACGATCGATGCTTTTGTCAGATCGAGCAATAACCTGAACTACGACGTCTCGTCGAAGTGGGGCCTGATCCGCAGCAACATCAATACGCTGACGGGTTATTACGGCATGACCAACTGGGATTGGCGTGCTCCCATGTGGGATAACACCGCAACCGGCTATCCCACAGATCGCGGCGGTTACGGGAACGGATACGGCAACGGCAATCGTCGCGGTTTTGACGCGATGATCACCGGAACTTACCGGCTCAACACGTCGAGGTCCGACAACGTAGGAGACGTTATCGACCGCAACCTAGGTACAGGTTATGACGCGAACGGCCGTCAGACCCAGCACCAGTGGCTAGAGCGTCGTCTCGCTTCGCCGGAGATGATCGTGGTCGAGAAAAATGGTAATCAGCTCCAGATCGCCTCATCGAATGCACAACGTGTTGATCTCAACGTCGACGGCACACGGCAGACCGAAACGCTGCCTAATGGCCGCACGATGACCACGAGCGTCTCGGTGACCGGTCGCGAGCTTACCGTAAATTACGAGGGCGACCGGTCGAACGACTTTTATGTGTCATTCACCCCGGCAGGCCGCGGACTCCAGGTCTCGCGCCGTATTTACTTGCAGAACAGCAATAAGACGGTAACCGTCAACTCGTTCTACGACAAGACGGACGACACCGCCCGCTGGGACGCGATCACATACACCAACAACAACACCGCGGGTAACTACGGCAACAATAATAACAACGGCTACTACGGCAACTATCCGAATGACGTTTGGGGTATCTCAAACAGCACGCAGATCATCGCCACGCTCGACACGCCGCTCTCGACGAGGACGATCCGTGACGGCGATCAGTTCCAGATGACGGTCAGCTCGCCGGGCCAATATGCCGGTGCGATCATCCGCGGTACTGCGTACGGCAACCGCTCGGGTTCTGTATCGGGTCGCGCGAATATGTCATTCAACTTTGACTCGATCACCCTCCGCAACGGACAAACGTATCGCTTCGCCGGCATCGTCGACGGAGTTCGCACTCTGAATGGCGACACCGTCAGCGTCAACAACGAGGGACAGGTACAGGATAGATCGCAGTCCAATCAGACGGTGACTCGTGCCGGCGTCGGGGCCGCTCTAGGTGCCATCATCGGTGCTATCGCTGGCGGAGGTTCGGGTGCCGCGATCGGTGCGGCCGTCGGCGCAGGTGCCGGTGCGGGATCCATCGTCCTGCAGGGCCGTGACAATCTCGAGCTCGGCACGGGAACCGAGTTTCGCATCACAGCGACCGCTCCCAACCGGGTCGGTGCTCCTTAGCAGATATGGGTGAGCAGGAAGGCTAGCTCTTTGGTCGTCCTTCACGCCCATGTGAACGCTCGCTTCTGTGGCTCAAGCCTCAGATTCGGGCGTTCTTTTTTTAGCGAAAATCTCCGCACCATCCTGCGACAATTCGCCCACAAAGCCAGCCAAAAATCCGTTATTCCCTGAGATCCATGGCCTTGGCTGACGGCACGGGCCTTGCACTTCGTCTCTTTAAGAATCCTCTCGCATAGTCCGTGCGCCGAACAGCGGCTCTCACAAAGCGGGGAATCAGGAGAAACAAACAGATGAAAAAGCTTTGGCTAATGCTCGGCGGCGTGATGGTGATCTCGTTCGCCGTTTTGGGCTATATAGGCGTTGAGATCTACTACCAGGCTCCGCCGGAACCGAACCAGATAGTTACAAATACTGGAAAGGTCTTTCTCACTAAAGACGACATCCAAAAAGGCCAAAACGTCTGGCAGGCTATGGGCGGGATGCAGTCCGGCTCGATCTGGGGTCACGGCAGCTATGTCGCCCCGGATTGGACGGCGGAATATCTGCACCGCGAATCGGTCTTTATTCTCGATGACATGTCGAGGAGCGAATTTGGCAAGGATTACGCAGGTATAAACTCCGAGCAGCAGGCGATGATGCGCCAGCGGCTGCAGAACATGGTCCGCAACGATCAAGTCGATCCCGCAACCGGGAATCTCGTTGTTCCAGAGGTACGGCAGCGCGCGTTCGAAGCAAATCTCGCGTACTACAGCGACATCTTCGCGAACGGCAATAAAGACTTCGCGATCCGCAAGGGTTCGCAGCCTGATCCGCAAAAACTGCGTCAGATGACCGGGTTCTTTTTTTGGACGTCATGGGCGGCGGAGACCAACAGGCCCGGGCAAACAACAACCTACACAAGTAACTTTCCCGCAGAGCCGCTGGTCGCGAACGTCCCCACCAACTCAACGATCCTCTGGACAGGCGTAAGCGTTATCGCTCTGCTTGCCGGCATCGGTGGAATGATCTGGTACTACGCCGGGCTAAGAAAAGAAGCTGAGACCGACGATGCACCCTATAAGGACCCGCTCATCGGCGCGGAGTTGACGCCGTCACAAAAGGCAACGGTGAAGTACTTCGTTGTCGTCTCGCTGCTCTTCCTTTTACAGATCATCCTTGGCATCGTGACGGCCCATTACGGTGTGGAGGGGGATGGCTTTTACGGCATTCCGCTAGGTAATTTCTTGCCCTACGTCGTGACTCGAACGTGGCACGTTCAGCTCGGGATCTTCTGGATTGCGACCGCCTGGCTCGCGGCGGGACTGTTTGTCGGACCGATCGTGTCCGGTGGCAAGGATCCAAAATTCCAGAGGCTTGGCGTCAACGTCCTATTCGGAGCCTTACTCGTCGTAGTTCTTGGCTCGATGGCTGGTCAATGGCTATCAGTGATGAACAAGCTCCACGGCGATATGTGGTTCTGGTTTGGCCACATGGGTTACGAGTACGTCGATCTCGGCCGTGTTTGGTCGGCCGCGTTGCTGGTCGGTCTGCTGCTGTGGCTAACATTGATCGTCCGGACGGTGCTCCCGGCGTTCAAGCAAAAGGGGCACGGGAAATCACTCTTGTCGCTGTATCTTTTCTCCACGGCGGGTATAGCACTGTTCTACACACCAGCCCTATTCTGGGGCCAGGAGACAAATCTGTCCGTCGTCGAATACTGGCGTTGGTGGGTCGTGCACCTCTGGGTCGAAGGATTCTTTGAGGTCTTCGCCACGGTCATCATTGCGTTCATGTTCGCCAAGCTCGGCGTCATCAATGCGAAGACCGCGACGAAGGCCGCCATCCTCTCGTCAGCGATCTACCTCTCGGGCGGCATCATTGGAACGTGTCACCATCTTTACTTCTCAGGCACGCCTACGATCGCACTGGCATTCGGCAGTGTCTTCTCGGCACTTGAGATCGTGCCGCTTGTGCTTGTCGGCTACGAGGCTTGGGAGAACGTACACCGAAAGACAGCTCGTCCCTGGCTTGCACAGTACAAGTGGGTGATCAACTTCTTCATCGCGGTCGCATTTTGGAACCTCGTCGGTGCCGGGATCTTCGGTTTCATGATCAATCCGCCGATCGCCCTCTACTACATGCAGGGTCTCAACACGACCCCGCTGCACGCACATGGCGCACTATATGGCGTGTATGGAACGCTCGGTCTCGCTCTCACCCTATTCGTCCTGCGTGCGATGGACCCGGAGCGGATCTGGAACGAAAAGCTGATCAAGTTTGCGTTCTGGGCGGTCAACGGCGGCCTCTTCGCGATGATGATCCTGAGCCTGCTGCCGGTTGGTCTCCTGCAGACGGTTGAGTCCGTCTCGCACGGCTACTGGTCTGCTCGCAGTGCGGAGTTCCTCCAGACGCCGATCATGCAGGACTTCCGCTGGATGCGCGTATTTGGCGACACGCTATTCGCAGCCGGAGCCGTGGCTTTCGTCTGGTTTGCACTCGATCTGATCCTCCGCAAACCTCGAACGCAGGAGACACCCGTCGGCACCGTCGCTCCCGTACTACCCATACCCGAGCCCGAGGCCGCCTAGTCTCGGTCGTGTCAGTAGCCCGCACGTGAGTAAGGGCCACCTCCGCACTCATCAACACAAAAAAGCCCGCTTCTCCCGAAGCGGGCTTTTCCTTCCCTCTTGTCACTCGTCACCTGTCACTTTTCACTTTTCACCGGCCGCGATCTGCCCAACTCCGCATCGATGGCCGCTTTTAGGTCTTCGAGTGTAAACTTCACAAACGGGATCTCGACATTATTCAGATAGAGACTAGGAACCGAATTAACCCCAATATCCTTAGCTCGCTTCTTGTCAGCGTCGACCCGCATTCGAGCCGGCATGCCCGCACAGTCGTCCTCCCACTTTTTAACATCTAGACGAAGCCTCCGTGCATAACCCTTCCAGATCTCCTTGTAGTTCGGGCTTGCGGTCCAGGTCCTCTGGTTGATGAGCAGCAGGTCCTGCATCTGCCAAAACTTCCCCTGAAAGCCCGCCGCCTCTGCCGCGACCGCCGCATCGTACGACTTTTCGTGACCCTGAATATCAAGCGGAAAGTGTCGGAAGACCCAACTTATCCGGTTCCCGTAAACAGCCCGGATCTCGTTGAATATCGGATTCTTGACCGCGCATTGCGGGCATGAGAAATCCGTAAATCCCTCAAGCTGCACCGTCGCATCCGGCGACCCCGCACGCGTCGGCGGCTCAGCTCCCTTAAAAGCATCAGCCGGGATCCTGTCACCCCGCCTCCCCAACCCCACTCCACCCGCACCCTGCCCAAACGCGAACACCCCTAAAAACAGCAGCGTCACCACACCGAGCAGCAAACGGTTCACTTTATCTCTCATTTCAACTCTTCTCCGTGTTCAGCCATCATACACGCAAAGACGCCCGCTCAGCCGGGAGCAGACCGTCTGCAGCCTCTTTATTGTGCATTGTGCATTGTCACTGTGCATTGGCCTCGCACTGGTCTCGCACCCGGATCGCCTACCGCTGATAGAAGAAGTTTGGTTTACAGTTCCAGGCCGCACGACCCGTGGTAATTCCAAAGGTCTCGTCACCCGAGTAGGCCTTTTTCCGAGCTGGTCTAGGCTATGGGGCGCCTATGAGGTCAACGTCGTGCAATTCATCGTCCACATTCAGCACCCGCGGCACAAACGTGAACCGCTTTGCGCCAACGTCGAGAACGTATGTTTGTCCAGAAGAGACTCCATCGAAGCGGTAATAGCCGAATGCTCCAGTCACGGCTGAACGAGTGGCTCCGTACTGGTCGGTCAAGAGGACCCGAGCATTTCGCAGACCATTCCCATACGAGGTCAAAACTCGCCCGCCGATACTCACCGTCGCTGCTGTAGTGGCCAGGGGTCCGAGGTCGATCTTTACGACGATGCCGGGCTGGGTGAGGGTGCCAAAGTAAGCGAAACCGTTATTCGGGTCTATCACGGCGGAACTTGGGGCGTCCTCTCCCTGATTCAAAGTCAAACCATCCACGCGGACAAAGTCCGATAGGCGAACTTTGACGATCTTTCCTGGGCTCGTGAAAGTGCCGAAGTAAGCGTAGCCATTGATGGTGTCTATCGTGGCCGATTGAAGGTTGGTTTCGTCAGGATTCAAACTCAAGCTGCCGGCGCTAGTGAAGTCTGAGAGACGCAGTCTGTAAACGGTACCTCCGAAGGTGCCAAAGTAAGCAAAGCCGGAACCCGCGTCGATGAGGGCGGACAGGAATCCTTCATTGGTCAGCCGCAAAGCTCCGACGTAACTGAAGTCAGAGAGCCGTACCTTAACGACAAGGCCAGAATTGGAGCCTATGTACGCAAACCCGTTGATCGTGTCTATCACCATGGAGCGCGGCCCTTCGTGCTCACCAAGAGGCAGACTGCCGACACGCGTGAAGTCCGAGAGGCGCACCTTCATGAGGCTTGGCGTCACGTCAGTCATGGATCCGAAGTAGGCGAAGCCCGCGGCAGGGTCGATGACCGCCGAAAAGAGGGTGCCTTCGCCGAAATTCAGAGGCATGGTACTGATCAGCGTAAAGTCCGAGAGCCTTATCTTGAAGATCGGCCCGCGAGTCATGTCGGTTCCAAAATAGGCATAGCCGTTCGACGCGTCGATCACACTGGAATACAAAGAGAAAGGGGGATTCGTCGGGGGAAGCGTCAAGACCGCGACCCGGGTGAAGTCTGAGAGTCGTACCTTGACGATGCCCGCGCCTCTCACTCCCCCGGTCCCAAAGTAGGCGAAGCCGTTGGCCGTGTCGATGACTGCAGTGTGAAGACTATCCTCGCCGAAACTAAAAGGCGTAAAACCAGCCGAGGAGAAGTCCGAAAGACGTACCTTTACAACGCCCTGCGGCGTAGTGCCGCCAAAATAGGCAAAGCCGTTAGCCGTGTCGATGGCGGCGCAGAATAGATCATCTGACGGTACAGCTAACACCGCGGCGACTGAGAAATCCGAGAGGCGCAGCTTTACGACCTTATTGGCAACATCACCGAAGTAGGCATAACCATTTACAGTGTCGATAACAGCCGAACGGAGGTATTGCAGCTGTCCGTCGTTCGTGCTGAGTGTGCCGGCGCGGGTGAAATCTGAGAGTCGCACCCTAAGGACCCGGTACGGGTAAGTTAAAAATCCGAAGTATGCATATCCATTTGCCGTGTCTATCACCGCGCAGGTGGGGTTCAATTCGTCGACGGCTCCGGTGATCAAAGGTAAATTGCCAACGCGGGTGAAGTCTGAAAGGCGCACCTTAACTATGTAGGTA
>JBJMGO010000379.1:0-3846 GCA_045807825.1 Pyrinomonadaceae bacterium
CGAGAGCTATCTCGAGGCTCATCACGATTTTTTGAATGGCAAGTTGACGGGTTTCGACGCACCGGAGCAGGACCGATCCGATGTTGCCACCAGGGCCGCGGTCGATAAGGCAACGGTGATCGGCGAGGGCTGTGTCGTTAAGCCCGGGGCGAAGATCGTGAATTCCGTGATCGGTGCCGGAGTTCATGTTGAGGAGAAGGCAGTCATCGAGAACTCGGTGATTTGGTCGCACACGAGAGTTGCTTCCGCGGCCGAGATCGACAACGCGGTCATTGGCCGGAGCTGCCATATCGGCCGAAACTCGATCGTGGGTCCCGGATCCGTGCTCGGCGATAAAACATCGCTGACCGATTACACCCGAGTCTGAATGCCCGAATTACCCGAAGTTGAATCTGTCGCCCGTGCCCTGCAGACTCTGATCACCGGCCGCACCATCGAGCGGGCGGAACTGCGACGCGCGAAGCTCGCTCCAGAAACCACGCCAGCGGCATTCGCTCGACATCTAAAAAGTGAGACGATCAACTTCGTCCATCGGCGTGGTAAGCACATCCTGATGGATCTCAGCGGCGACAAAACACTTATCGTCCACCTTAGAATGAGCGGCCGTTTTTTGTTGTTGGCGGAGGAGGTCGAGGATCCGAAATTCGCACACGCCGTGCTGCACTTTACGGATCGAATGCGGCTGGTGTTTGATGACCAGCGGCACTTTGGGCTAATGAAGATCGTAAAGACGGCCGAGCTGCACGATGCAAAAGAGCTCGAAAAGCTCGCACCGGAGCCATTCTCGGATGGGTTCTCGATCGAGTACCTGACGCTAATGAGCCGGGCCTCAAAACGAACCCTCAAAGAGTTCCTGCTCGACCAAACAAAGGTGACGGGACTGGGGAATATCTATGCGTGCGAGGCGATGTTTCTCGCAGGCGTACATCCTGTCATTCGCACGCATAAACTTTCAAAACCGCGACTCGCGCGGCTGCACGAGTCGATCGTCGGCACACTCAGCGAAGCCGTTGCTCACTCCGCAAAGGTTGTTCCGGATCCCGGGAATCTCGAGGGCGGGTATTTTAGCGGCTCGAATGGCGGCTGGCTCGTCTATGATCGAGAAGGTCATCCCTGCCGGATATGCGGCAGCGATATCAAGCGGATCACACAAGGCGCACGGTCAACATATTTTTGTCGCGTCTGCCAGAGACGATAGTCAACGGAGCGTTACTCGAGCAGCAAGATGTTAGCTCCTCGAGTCGACATTCACTTCTTGACAGTCCTGCGCTAAAGTCGGATTATCTTTTTTACAACCGTGGTGAGTTAATGCGACTTGCGGCCACGTTAAATAATCCGCTAAACAGCTGACAGACCAGATCACCTGAGAAAGTCTCGCTGTTAGCGAGGCTTTTTCTGTTATGAAACCTTTTCGAGAACTACTCGGGACCGACCATGTCTATGTCTTTGACGGTGCTGTGGGGACGCGTCTGTACGACAAAGGCGTGTATATCAACCGGTCGTACGATGAGCTGAATCTCACGGCGCCGGACCTCGTTCGCGAGGTGCATCAGGAATACGTCGACGCCGGTGCGGACATCATCGAGACGAACACCTTTGGCGCCACGCGGCACCATCTGCAGGGCTACGGCATTGAATCGCGACTGCGTGAGATAAACCTTGCGGCCGTGAGTATCGCTCGCGAAGCTGCGGGCGATAAGGCTCTCGTTGCCGGTGCGATCGGCCCTCTGGGATTGAGGATCGAGCCTTACGGACCCACGTCATTTGAAGAAGCTCGCGGAATGTTTCGCGAGCAGGCGGAGGCGTTGGCCGAGGGCG
This sequence comes from Pyrinomonadaceae bacterium, assembly GCA_045807825.1. Lineage (GTDB taxonomy): Bacteria > Acidobacteriota > Blastocatellia > Pyrinomonadales > Pyrinomonadaceae > OLB17. Next base: position 1,819 of record JBJMGO010000379.1, read on the forward strand.
GCGTAGATCTGTTTATCGTTGAGACCTTCTCAGAGCTGTCGGTGATCGAGCAGGCGCTAAAGGCGATCCAAGAGGTCAGCGATCTGCCGATAGTCGCGCAGATGACGATCACGCAGGACGTGAAGACGGTATTCGGCACCCCGCCGGAGGATTTCACAAAAAAACTCGATGAGCTCGGCGTCGACGTTATCGGCCTCAATTGCGGAATGGGTCCGGTTCACCTGCTAAACGCGCTGGAGCGGATGCGTGCCGTCACCTCCAAGCCACTCTCCGCTCAACCCAATGCCGGTCTGCCGCGTGACGTGCAGGGGCGGCAATTTTATATGGGCTCGCCCGAGTACATGGCGGAGTACTCGCGCAGGTTTGTGCAGGCAGGAGCGAAGTTTGTTGGCGGGTGCTGCGGAACAACGCCGGCTCACATCAAGTTAATTGCGGAGTCGATACGCTCGGTCAGCCCGCGAAAGGGCATCAGCCAATTTCACAGTCAGCCAGTCACGATCGCTGAGTTAAAGCCTGCGGACGTGCAGGTGGTGCCGGCGGAGGAGCGTTCGCGATGGTCGCGCAAGATCGCTCGCGGTGAATTTGTCACTTCCGTTGAGGTGCTGCCGCCGAAAGGGTGCGATGCGGCAAAGACGCTCGAGTCAATTCGTCTGCTCAAGGATGCCGGCGTCGACGGCGTCAACATTCCGGACGGGCCTCGTGCTCAGACCCGAATGTCGGCAATGGCGACCGCGGTTCTTGTCGAGCGGGATATAGGGATCGAGGCCGTGCTTCACTACTGTTGCCGGGACCGCAATCTGCTTGGCATGATGAGCGACCTGCTCGGTGCTGCGGCGATGGGGCTGCACAACCTTTTGATCATCACGGGCGACCCACCGAAGATGGGACCGTACCCCGACGCGACCGCGGTATTTGATATCGACTCGATCGGCCTGACGAACATGGCCAATAAGCTCAATCACGGGCTCGACCTCGGTAATAATCCGATCGGCTGCCCGACGGCATTTTCGATCGGAGTGGGCGTAAATCCGGGTGCCGTGAATCTCGATGAGGAGATCAAACGTTTTGAATGGAAGGTCGAGGCCGGTGCCGAGTACGCGATCACGCAGCCGGTCTTTGACACGGACCAGCTCAAGCGATTCCTTGACCGCATCGGGCATCTCAACATTCCCATCGTCGCCGGCATCTGGCCGCTCATCTCGTATCGCAACGCGGAGTTTATGCACAACGAAGTTCCCGGCGTAAATGTCACGCCCGAGATCCTCGAACGCATGCGAGTCGCATCCGACACCAGCAAAGAGCACGCCCGCGAAGAGGGCATCACCATCGCCCGCGAATCACTGCTGGAGGTCCGCGACGTCATCGCCGGCGTCCAGGTCTCAGCTCCATTCGGCAACGTGAAGTATGCCTTGCAGGTCTTTGAGGCGTTAGAGGAATTTGAGCACTTGAGAGCTGCGGCCTAAGCTGGGAACGCGGAGACTTCTTCCGGTTTTGAGATCGATTTCTAGTCGCACCGAGTGATAGATCTTTATCGAGAGCCAAGCAGTCTCAAGACTATTCCAATTACTCCGATCAGGTATGCGGCGATCATCCATCTCATGGCCAACCGCTCGCTAGCCACGGCCTTTTCCGCGTCAAACTGTTTCTTTGCGTTCCGAGTACCAACGGCATAAACGACGGCGATGATCCCGGGAATGAGACAGAAAAGCAGGCTAATTACGCTTCCCACCAAGTGTGTCGGGATCCCATCTATACTCGCCTTTTCGTAATCGGGTACCGCGAGTGGAAACAGCAGTGCTAACCGTTTCCAATCTTTCATTCCCTCCCCGCATCCGAGATCATCTGACGATAATTGTCCTGTTCGGAGCCTTTCTTGAACGTCACTGTCTTCGAAGGGACCTGAGCGCTCGTCGTCTTTGTAAATGTAATATGTCATAAGCTCCGCGCAGGAAAAGTGTTGATATTACCTCCCCGCCTCGATTCCACTCGAAATGTCGTTTGACAGTGCGAAGTATTAGACGAATTCCA
>JBJMGO010000380.1:0-22881 GCA_045807825.1 Pyrinomonadaceae bacterium
TCGGCGAAGGCGTCGTCGAGGTTAAGTCCACCAACGGCGACACGCACCTCGGCGGTGACGACGTAGATGAGATCCTCGTCGGCTGGATCATCGACGAATTCAAAAAGGACCAGGGCATCGACCTGCATAACGATAAGATGGCGCTCCAGCGTCTGAAAGAGGCGTCCGAAAAGGCCAAGGTCGAGCTCTCGAGTGCGATGGAGACCGAGATCAACCTGCCGTTCGTCACGGCTGATCAGTCGGGTCCGAAGCATCTCGTGATGAAGCTGACTCGTGCAAAATTTGAGCAGCTGATCGAGCCCGTTCTCAAGCGGCTGATGCCGCCGGTGGAGCAGGCGATCAAGGATGCGGGTTTGACCGCAAAAGACATCGAGGAGATCGTGCTCGTCGGTGGCTCAACGCGTATTCCCAAGGTCCAGGAAATGGTCAAAGAGTACTTTGGCAAGGACCCGAATAAAACTGTCAACCCTGACGAGGTCGTCGCTCTCGGGGCGGCTGTTCAGGCTGGCGTTTTGGGCGGCGAAAAGACCGACATTCTGCTCCTCGACGTCACACCGCTGAGCCTCGGGATCGAGACACTCGGAGGCGTCATGACGCCGATGATCCAAAAGAATACGACGATCCCGACGCGCAAGTCGGAGATCTTCTCGACCGCATCGGACAACCAGACATCGGTTGAGGTTCACGTCCTGCAGGGTGAGCGCCCAATGGCCGCCGACAACAAGACGCTTGGCAAATTCCACCTCGTGGGCATTCCGCCCGCACCGCGTGGCGTGCCGCAGGTCGAGGTGACATTCGACATCGACGCGAACGGCATCGTCAACGTCTCGGCAAAGGACGTCGGCACGGGCCGCGAGCAGAAGATCACGATCACTGCCTCGTCGGGTCTCTCGAAAGACGAGATCGATCGCATGATGAAGGATGCCGAGGCCCACTCTGGCGAGGATGAAAAGAAGAAGGCCGTTATCGAGGCACGTAATAGGCTCGATGGTCTTGTCTACTCGATGGAGAAGACGCTCTCAGAGAATCGCGAAAAGGTCGACGCAGCCGCCGCCGGTGATATCGACAATGCGATCGCTGAGGCGAAGACAGCTCTCGCGGGCGAAGACGCTGAGGCAATGAACAATGCCTTCGACCGTCTGCAGACCGCATCGCACAAGCTGGCCGAGGTGCTGTACTCGCAGACGCCTGAGCCCGGAGCGGAAGCAGCCGGCGGCGAGCAGGCCTCGTCCGCATCGGCAGGAGCCGACGGTTCAACGACCGCCAGCGAGCCCGAGGGTGACGTCATCGACGCCGAATATGTCGACGTCGACGAAGAGAAGAAGTAACCACAGTGGCGAGTCGCGAGGGACGAGTGACGAGTGATTTCTCACTTGTCCCGTCCCTCAAATCTTGCCTCGACATCTTTCGGCGAATGACCTAACTTGTCACTCGTCACTGTTCACTTGTCACTCAGGGAAATGGCCGCAAAGAAGGATTACTACAACACCCTTGGCGTAGCAAAGGACGCAAAGGCCGACGATATCAAAAAGGCCTATCGCCGCTTGGCGCGCAAATTTCATCCGGACGTTAATCCAAACGACAAGGCCGCCGAGGACAAGTTCAAGGAGGTCCAGGAGGCGTACGACATTCTCTCGGACGAGAAGAAGCGCAAGGTCTTTGACCGGTTTGGCTACTACGCCGACAACCTTGATCCCGATTCGCCCTTCGGTGCGGGAGCAGGTGCGGCCGGAGCGGGTGCAACGCCGGGATTCGATTTTTCAGGATTCAATTGGGAGCCGTCGGGCGCGGGTGGCGGCGGAGCGGGAGGATCGAGCTTTCGAGATATCTTTGCGGATCTGTTTGGTGGCGGCCGTACCTCAGAGCCCGAGCCGCCTCGTCCGCTCCCTCAAAAGGGCAGGGACATCGAGATGCCCCTCGCTCTCAGTTTCGAAGAGGCATTCACCGGCCTCACCACCAATATCACTGTGAATCGCAGCGAGCAATGCTCGCGTTGTCAGGGCGCGGGCGACACAGGCGGGCCGGTCGTGCAGTGCCCGACCTGCAAAGGCACCGGTCAGGTGATGCGGACCGGTGGTCGGCTGCAATTCTCTCAGGCCTGTCCCGATTGCGAAGGCACGGGCCGACGACGCGAGCCGTGCAGCCTCTGCCATGGCAAAGGCGTGACTCCAAAAAGCGAGCAAGTAAAGGTGCGAATTCCCGCAGGCGTCGACACAGGTTCCCGAGTCAGAATTCCAAAGAAGGGTCACGGCGGACGCCTCGGAGCCGAGCCCGGTGATCTTTACATCCTGACGAATGTCGGTAAGCATCCCATCCTCACGCGCAAAGGTGACAACGTCTACGTGACGCTGCCGATCACGGTCAACGAGGCCGCTCTCGGCACTAAGATCGAAGCGCCTACGGTCGAGGGAAAAGCTCAGCTAAAGATCCCGGCCGGGACAGAGTCGGGCCAGAAATTCCGCCTCCGCGAGCGCGGCTTCCCGAGCCTTAGAAACCCAAAGCTCCGCGGCGATGAGTTCGTCGAGGTCAAGATCACGCTGCCAAAAGTGATCTCGGAGGAGACCAAAGACGTGCTCAGGCAATTTGAAAAACTAAACCCGGAGAACCCGCGAAAAGCCATGGGGTTGGAGTAACGCTGTGAACAAAAAGCGTATAAAAACCTACACCATCAGTGCCGTTGCGGAGGTTTACGACATTCATCCGCAGACGCTGCGGCTGTACGAACGCGAGGGGCTGCTCAAGCCTTCGCGATCTGACGGCAATACGCGTCTTTTCGAGGATGCAGATCTCGAGCGGCTTGAGGTAATTCTCTCGCTGACCCGCGACCTTGGCGTCAACCTTGCGGGTGTCGAGATCATCCTCAACATGCGCGAAAAGATGGCCCACATGCAGCGTGAATTCGAGCAGTTCTTCGACTACCTAAAAGCCCACGCCAACGAATTCGCCCGTAATACCGAAACTCTCGCCTCCTCCGAGGCACTCGTTCCACTCTCACACCTCCGAGCACACCGTTCCACAAGCGGCAATGAGGAAAAGTAATCAGCTTTCGAACTTTTTTGTCCAAGAGGTCCTGAGGGCTCTTTTTGCTTTTGCTTCGGACCGCCACCTGATGTACTATTCGAAATCACTTTACGCCGCCTAGGAGACCTCTCAATGTTAGCTAAGTTGTTTGTGCGGGCATCCGTGCTCGTCGTCTTTGTTCTCGCACTTTGTGCAGTAAGTTTTGCACAGAGCGACCTCGACACCGTCACGTTCTCGGGCAAGATCACGGACGCTCAGGGCCTGCCGGTCGTCGGTGCCACTATAACGGCCACCAGGGTTGAGACCGGTGACGCTCACAGCGCCACGAGCAATGATGACGGCCTTTACAGGATCATCAACCTCAGGCCGGGTAACTATAAAGTCACCGCGGCTCAGTCCGGGTTCGGGGTCCAGGAGACGCCTCCGATCCCGACGATCGCGGCCCAGAATGTCACGCGTGACTTTAAGCTGAGCCCCGCCGGTGTGAAAGCCGAGACCAACGTCACCGTAACGGACGAGGATTCCCCGGTCATAGACACGACGCGTACTGTTGTAGGCGGCACGGTGACACAACGTGAGATCGAGGAGCTCCCCGTCGACAGTCGCAATCCGCTTGATCTCGTACTTACTCTCGGCGGGACCGCAGAGGAGCAGCTCTCCACACGTGATCTCTCCGAGGATCGCGGTGTCCGCGGCGTTTCGACTCCCGGCACCACACCTGAGGAGGCCGGCATCTTCAGCCTGTCAGGCGGTGCGGCCTACTCGAACAACATAACTATCGACGGCATGGACAACAATGACGACCGTGGAGCTACATTCCGTTTTCAGCCGTCGATGGACGCTGTACGTGAAGTCCAGGTCATCACCAATCAGTTCTCGGCCGAATACGGTCGTGCATCCGGCGGTCGTGTGAATCTCGCGACCCGCGGCGGTGACAACCGCTTCCGTGGACGCGCCTATTACTACTTTAGAGACGAGAGCCTCAACGCCAACACCTGGAACAACAATCGGCGCGGCATAAGTAAGCCGCCTCTCCAGGAAAATGACCCCGGCTTCACCTTCGGCGGACCGATCAAGAAGAACAAGCTGTTCTTTTTTGCCTCCTACGAGCACGACAATATCTTTGATACAACGGTGCTTGATGCCTGGGTACCGATGACACTCCAGAATTCACGGTTCGGACTTCCTGCCCCGAATAATCCATCCGCTGGGACAGTCATCGTCCCAGGAGGAGCCGCTTGTCCTCCTCCCGTCGGCAATACCTGTCCGGCCAACGTCGTGATCGGTAATTACTTATCACCCACTGACACTCCAGCGAAGACTCAGATCTTTAACACGCGAGTCGACTGGACCATCGGCAAGAGCCAAAACATTACCTTCAATTGGCAGGTCGGTCGTCTCAACGATCTGCGAGCATTCAGCGGGACGAACAGGATCGCCGATTCCATAATCGGTCGTATTCGTAACACCGATGCCTACAACGTCACGCATAACTGGTTCAGTGGTAACAAGGTAAATCAGTTCCGTCTCCAGTATTCAAAGCTTGACCCGAGCGCGGCGCAGTCGGCGGGAGCAACTGCACCTGCCGTCCTCGTTACGTTTACGCCACCCGCTTCCTCATCGACAACGCAGACCTTGGGTTCGACCCTCAACGCATCGGATCGTAAGGAAAATCGTTGGCAGGTGCAGGATATATTCAGCCTTGTAAGGGGTACGCAGACCTGGCGTGCAGGTGTCGACTACCAACATGTTGATACCACGTTTATCGATCGTACTGATGCGAGCGGCACTTACTCCTTCTCAAACTATTCGTTCTTCCTTGGCAACTCTGTCTCACGTATCCAGCAAAATTTCGGCGGCAACTCGTCACTTCTTAACAAGTACAGCGGTGTATTCGTACAGGACGATTGGCGATTCAGACCCGATCTCACCGTGAGCTTCGGTGTTCGTTATGAGCGCGAGAGCGTCATCAAAGACAACAACAACTGGGGACCGCGTGTCGCTGTCGCATGGAGCCCTTTTAAAAAGGGTCGAGGCGTGATCCGCTTTGGAGCGGGGATTTTCTACAACCGAGTACTGCTCCGCACGGTAGATGACTACACGGCAGATTCTCAGACATTCCGACTTGATAGCAACAGCTTCAACGTCCCTGCGGGTACTACCGTTGACGGCCCGACTTGGAGGACGTTCGTTTCGAATAATTTCCCTAACCCGTTCACGCTCGACACCGTGATTCCGATCAACCCGACCCAGAGCTTCACCGTAAAGCAATTGTCGCGCGCTGCGAACGTTTTCCGCAGCCTGTCGCCCAACCTCGTGATCCCCGAGAGCTATCAAGCCAACATCGGCTTTGAGCACGAGGTCAGGAAAGGCCTAGTCTTTGAGACGAACGTTACCTGGAACAGGACCGTGCATCTGTGGAGAGAAACTAACCCGAACGCCCCCGTCCTGCCGTCAGGTCTCTCCGATGTGAATGGCGACGGTCAGATAACATTCACCGATTATCTGCTCGGAGTCACGACGGGCACTAACCGCTTCTACTCAGGGTCTCCGACCGACGCTGTCGGGCAGCACACGACCCAAAGCGATACGGGGGCCGCGTGCGCGGCTGGGTCAACCCTCTGCTTTGTTAACGTGAATACGACCAACAACAGCAGCGCGAGCTCGTGTGCTCCAGTCGGTACGGTTATCAATACTCCGATCTGCCGTGCCTTCGCCGCGGTCAACGCTTTGAGGCCCTTCTTCTCGACCTTGGGAGCCATACAGACTGAGCAGGTCAGTTCGATCGGAAACTCACGCTATATTGGCGCGATATTCGAGCTGCGTAAGCGCTACCGGCCGATCGGCCACGGGTTTAGTGCCACGTGGCGTCTGGACTACACCCTCTCAAAGCTCATGGATGACGGTATTGTGAATACCTCGGATCCGACACTTCCCGGCGACTTTAATCGCGAGTTCTCACGCAGTCTCTCGGACCGCAGGCATAGGATCGGTCTGACGGCGACCATTGACATGCCGCGCTGGCTCGGAAAGATCGGATTTTCCCCGCTCTTCCGTTGGGGATCAAGCGCTCCTTACAACCTCGGAAACGGTGGTGTGGACCGCAACCTCGACGACCTCTCGAATGACAGGCCAAACTTTTTCGGGAATCTAGATAACATCGGCTACCGGATCTACGGCTCGACGTTCCCCTCGGCTCTGGCGAGTCAGTTCGCCTTTGCACCGATCGGCAGCCCTGGTAATCTACGCCGCAATGCCGGGCATGGCCCGCAGCTTTGGCAGTTGAACGTCAACGTGACCCGCACGTGGAAGATCGGTGAGCGGTTTAAGATCAGACCGTCGCTCGAGGTCTTTAACCCTCTGAATATGCGGATCTTTAGCTTTGGCTCAAACTTTATCGACTTTAATAACCTGAGCCTCTGTTCTGCCGGCACGGGCCTAACGCTTGCTCAGCAGGAGACCTGCAACACCTTCCTCGCCCCGACAAGGACGATGAATCAACGCAGGATGCGCCTCGGCATTAGATTCGACTTCTAGTCGCGCAATGGTTGCTTCTTAAGGGCTGCCTCGGCAGCCCTTTTTTATTGGAAAAACGAGTGACTAGCCCCGTGGAGCTATGCTAAATTAAACTGTTGAACATTTTTGTTCACCACCCGCCGCTATGAATCAGGTCCTCGCCGATCCGCAATTCCCCATTACAGAAACCTCGATCGAATCGGTCCTTCTTGATGCCGATCTCTTTATCAAGTATTCGTCGCCGGAGAAGGCGTTTGAGCTGCTGCGTGCATCGCTGGAGCGCTCGCCCCGCTCGATACCGCTCCGGGAGAAGATGCGTGACATCTGCGTAAAGCAAAAGAACCTCAACGAGGCCGCCCGCCAGTGCCTCGCTCTCGTGAGCCTCTACATCGGCCGCGAGGACTTTGATCTAGCCTACGACCGCCTTCAGGAGGCAAAGCTGCTCGACCCACGCATTTCGGTCGCTCCGGGCCTCGAGGCCATTCGCCGGGCACGCCGTCCTGATTTTGCCGCGAACCGCGACCGTTCGCCGCAGCTTGTGAGGACGGATGTCACCTTCGCGGGCGACCTCAATTACGTGAGCGTCTTTGACGCGGTCCAGGTGATCGAGAATTCAAAGATGACAGGCCTCCTCGTGATCAAATCCGATATGCATCTCGCGAACGTCGCCTTTAACGACGGCAAGATCGTCGACGCCGAGTGCAATGGCAAGAATGGCCACATGGCTTTTCGCGAGATCATCGAGATCAATCATGGCACGTTTGAATTCAATGTCTCTGATCATGAGTTCCCTGTTGTGATCGCCGTCTCGAGCAACACAAACTTCCTCCTCGATGTCCTCACGGAGCTCGACCAGGAACGGGCCGAGAAGCAAGGCCTCAGAGACCTCGGCGGCGAAGTCGTTTAGCCATTTGTGGATAGCCGATTTTCCACAGGATATCCACCGCGGCCACACACAACATATAGCTTTTTCCATTGACACAAAGGCTCATTTGCAACAAAATATAGTGCTCCTTTAAAACAGGTTCCCAGCACTAAAATGTTCAAACTGCAGCGTCTTGAGATCTCAGGCTTTAAGTCTTTTGCCGACACCACGGAGATCGTTTTTACAGGCAGCGGCATAACCGCCGTCGTCGGCCCCAATGGGTGCGGAAAGTCTAACGTTTCCGATGCCATCTCTTGGGTCCTCGGCGAGCAGCGCGCCAAATCCCTGCGCGGCGGCGAGATGAAGGACGTGATCTTTGCCGGCACAAAAGATCGTAAACCCGGCGGCATGGCCGAGGTCGTGCTGCACCTCGTGCGTGATGAGGATTTTGAGGTCTCTGACGAGAATGAGCTCGAGGACATTGACGAGACGCTGAGCGAGATCGATGACTCCGCCGTGGACATGGCCGAGATCGAGGGCGAGCCTGAGCCAGAGGTCCTTGACGCCGATGTCATCACTGAGGCGACCGGCGAGGTCGCAGAAGACAGCGAGGAAACCGAGACCGTCAAGGTTATGGCCGTCGGATCCGCGCAGCCACTCACGCAGGTAAAAGCAAAGCGCCACTGGCGGCCAAGATCATTCGCCCTGGACTTCGCTCCGGGCGAGGCAGTAAGCGTGACCCGTCGCCTGTATCTCTCCGGCGAGAGCGAATACCAGCTCAACGGCAAGACCTGCCGTCTGCGGGATATCCAGGACCTTTTCTCCGGCACCGGTCTCTCGGGCGCACACTATGCGATCATCGAGCAGGGCCGCATCGGCCAGATCTTGTCGGCGAAGCCTGCCGACCGGCGAAGTTTGATCGAGGAGGCGGCCGGCATCTCTAAATTCCGTGCCCGCCAACGTGCCGCCGAGACGCGTCTAGAGTCGGCCAAGGGCAATCTTTCTCGAATCTTCGACATCGTCTCCGAGGTCGAGACGCGTGTAAATTCGCTCCGCCGACAGGCCGCGAAGACCCGCAGGTTCAAGATCCTGCAGGAGGAATTTCGCGAGCTTCTTCGCCAGCTTTACGCCGCCGAGGGCAAGCACCTCGCTAGCCTTTCTGAGGAGCTCAAGCGGCAGCTCGTCATTGCCGAGCAGCACGAAACGGAGCTTGCAGAGCAGGTAGTCGCGAAAGAAGAATCCTCTCGCAATGCGACGACCGCCGCACGCACCGCCGAGGAGAGTCTCGCCGGGATCCGCCGCATTCATTCGAACAACGCTCTCGAACGCGACCGCGCCGAGCGCGAGCATCATTACAAATCCGATCAGATCGTCGGGCTGAATAATCGCAGCGAGGCGCTTCGCGGTGAGATCGCCGCAAGCGAGGGCCGTCTCAAGCTGCTCGCAGTCGAGCTCGACCGCCTCCGCCAGGATGAGGAACGTGAGTCTGCCGAGCACGCGAAAGCCGAGACGACGCTTCGCGAGGCCGAGGACGCACACCGTCAGGAATCAGGTGCTCTCACAGCGATCGAGGAATCGATCAACGAACTGCGGAATGAGCTTGTCCGTCACACCTCGGCCGTCGAACGTTTTGACGAGATCGGCCGCCAAGCTGCGAACACACTCGAGCGTCTCCAGTCGCGTGCCGCCAGTCTCGCTGCCGAGGCGACGCGTGCCGATGACACCCTCGCGGCAAACAAACGCAATGCAGAGCTGCTTGCAGAGAATCTCGCCCTCGAGGAGACCAAGCTCGCCGGCTTCAATGCAGAAAAGGACGAGCTGATCACCGCGACCGCCGACGCCCGCACCACGTTGCGTGAGGCCGAGTCGCGGCTTAACGAGCTTCACGAGGAGCACTCCGGCAAAAAGCACCGCCTTGCGACGCTCACCGAGCTTGAGGAGAAGCGTGCCGTTTACACGCCGCAGGTCCAACGGATCTTTGCCGAACAGGAATCTATAGGCGTCGCCCTCGGCGGCGTGCTGACCGACCGTCTAAACGTCGCTCCCGAGGCCGAACGTGCCGTTGAGGCTCTCTTGGGACCATTCCTCGAGGCGGTCGTCGTCGAGTCTCTGTCGGACGCAAAGAAACTCTCCGCGTGGCTTTCGGCAAACGAGGTCGGCCGCACAGCGATGATCATCCTGCCCGGCAGCGTCACAAAGCGGGGCGAACGCACCTCCTCCGGCCGGACTATCGCAGAGAGCCTCGGAGCGTCGGCCGAAGTTGAATCGGCACTTCGCCAGATCTTCCCACGCGAGATGTCGGCAAGACTCGTGAATGACTTTGACAACTTGTCAGAAGGCGAGACTCTCGTGAATTTCGCAGGCGAGATGCTCATCGGCGGCCGGCTGTTTGTCGGCGGCAGCGGTGAGGTAGCGGCGAGTAACGAGTCGCTGCTTGCGTTTAAACGTGAGCTTTTTGAGCTCGAGGCCGACACCGGCAAACTCTCCGCAGATATCGAACAAGCCACTACCGAGGTCGAGTCCGCACGTTCTACGCTGGTCGATCTGGAAAGCAAGACCGTCGATCTTCAATCGCTGATCATTAAGGTCGACCGCGGCATTCACGGTCTGCAGATCCAGCTCCACGGCGCTCACGAGGAGATCACGCGTGCTGAGCGCCATCGCAAGGTCGTCGCCGACGAGGCGGCACAGACAGCCGCCGAGATCGACGAGATCACCGGCAAGCGCACCGAGGCCGCCGGCGGCAAGGAATCTGCCGAAGCCGCGCGCCTCGAAGCCACAGCCGAACTGACGCGCATCGCTGTCGATCTCGCCTCACAAAGAGCGAAGTCAGAGTCCGCAGCAACCATTCTCAACGAACGCCGCATGGTCGCCGCGACCTCGGATGAACGGCGTCGTGCCGCTGCTTCCGCTCTCAAGCGCGTGGAGAACGAGGTAAAAGACATAGATGCCCGAGTCGCCACTCAGCGGCTGGAGCTCCAGGAATCCGAGGCCCGTATCAAGGCGCTTCACGCCGAGATCACCGGCATCACCGATCGCCTCACAGGTGCTAACGACGAGATCGCCCGAGAGAACGAGGAGATCACCGCCGCCGTCACCGCGCTAACTGCCGCGCGTGCAGCCGCTGATGCCTCGATCGACGAGCTTGCCGACCTCAATCGCAAAGCCGCCGAGGCCCGCAACGCGCGCGCCGAGATCGAGATCCGCCAAGCAGAGGCCGTGACCGAGCTCAAGAACATCACCGAGCAGTGCCAGCACGAGCTGAACATCGCTCTTCCCGAGCTCGTCGAGACGCAGCAGATCGGCGACGAGTTCGTTCTCGAGGACGCTCGTCCAAAAGCCGAGGACCTTAGAGCACGTCTCGAGAACTTTGGCGCGATCAACATGCTCGCACTCGAGGAACTTGCCGAGGCCGAGGAACGCCACCTTTTCCTCACCGGCCAACGCGAAGACATCATCGACAGCATCGCCGCGACCGAGGAAGCTTTGCGCGAGATCAAAAAGCGTTCACGTGAGAGATTCCGCACGGCGTTTGAGGCGATCAACACGAACTTTACGCAGTTCTTCACCGATATGTTTGGCGGCGGTCAAGGTCAGATGACGCTGCTGGAAGCGGAGGATATTCTCGAGGCCGGCATCGAGGTCGTCGCACAGCCGCCGGGCAAACGCCTGCAAAACATCATGCTGCTCTCCGGCGGCGAAAAGGCCATGACCGCGATCGCCCTTGTGCTCGCGATCTTTAAATACCGGCCGTCGCCCTTCTGCCTTTTGGACGAGGTCGACGCCCCTCTCGACGAGGCGAATGTGGGCCGCTTTGCCGCCAAGGTTGCCGAGATGAGCGAAAAGACTCAGTTCATCGTCATCACCCACAACAAACGCACAATGGAGTCCGCCCGCGCCCTCTACGGCGTCACCATGCAAGAGCCCGGCGTCTCAAAGATCGTGTCGGTCAAGTTTGAGTAATTCCATTGCGCTATCGTTCCTGCACAGTGACGGGTCAGGCTTGAAAATGAGTACGTTGCAGAGTACTTTGAGGTCATGTCACCCTGCCTGAGGGTCATCTTTTTTCTGATCGTTACCGTGCTGCTCTCAGCCGGAGCGGCAGTCGCTACGCCACAGATCCAGGACACATTACTTTACGATGGCGTCGAGTATCCGGTAAACGATGACTTGATGTATGAATATTTCGTCAAGTTCCCAGACCGTAACCCCAAGGATCCTCAGGAACGATGCAGCGGCTTATGGCGAGGCTATCGCTCAGTCTATGAGGTAGAGAAAGGGCGAATATTCCTCAAAGATATTTTTATAGGGCGGCGCTGTAGTGATGGTGAATCAGTAATATCCAAGGTCGTACGGAACGGGGAACGTCTCGCGATCGATTGGTACAGTGGCTTGCTCATCGCAGCATATGGGCAACCGAACTATGACGTAAGTTCTTATTCGATCGCTTTTCTGTACACTTTCGAAAAGTATTCGCTGTTTCAGATTACTGAAGGCAAGCTGGATATCGTAAAACATTTCGATAATAAAGGTTTTTTGCAATTTAGGCAGAAGCAGTTCGAAGCGTACAAGAAGACAGACGAATATAGAGAGGAAGTAAAGAGGAAAAGCCAGAACGCCGGTCAGTCGAGGGCGGAGATCGACAAAGATATAGAGGATTGGTTCCTCTACACCCTAAAGAAACTCCCGGTCCAGTAGCTGCCAAGCATGGCTATTGGAAGGACGGATTTTCTGTACCCGCAACCGATGGTCCGTCCTCCTGCATCCAAGGAGGCGACTCATAATATACTCTTCTCTTCCGCCAAGGATGCGACGTTTCTTCATTATTTTCTTAATAGTTGTCACACCTGCGCTGCTCGTGGGGCAGAGCAGGCGCAAAACTACTCCGGCTAAGAAGACACTGCCCGTGGCGACAGCGGCGCCAGTGGCTGCGGTTCCTGAGCCGACGCCCGGCCCATCTGTGGGTAAAAAGAATGGCCGTCCGGCAGAGACAAAAACCGACAGCACGCAGGCGAAGGGCTACGCGCCCGTTTACGTCTACACCTTCGAGCGGCCCGGATTCCAGTACTCAAGCATTCGCATCGAGCACGACGACGACGGCAGCGGCAAGATCTGGTTTACGCGCGACAAGGACGAGCAGCCGTTTGAGGATCCGCTCAAATTGTCGCCAGGTACGCTCGCGACTCTGAAAAAAGCTTTTGACGAGCTCAACTTCCTTGACTCGACCGAGGATTACCAATTCCCCGGCCACGACTACTCGACGATGGGAAACCTGACGATCACCCTCACCCGGGCAGGCCGCTCACGCACCGCGAAATTCAACTGGACCGACAACAAAGCCGCAAAGACGTTGATGGACACCTACCGCGGTATCGCCAGCGAAGCCACCTGGAAATTTGAGATGACCTCCGCCCGCGAGAATCAGCCGCTCCTCACGCCCGGCCTGGCCGACGCAATCGACGATTACGTAAAACGCGGCGAGATCGCCGACCCGCCGCACCTCGTACCCTATCTCAGGGAACTCTCAAACGACGAGCGCCTCCCGCTCATCGCACGCAACCACCTCACCCGAGTCGCGGACTCAATAGCGAAAACAAAGAAGTGAGCCGGGAATAACCGAAGAGTGATCACTGATTGCTGAAAGCCGATAGCTGACAGCTAACTGTAGCCTCCCGTACCGACCTCTGAGTTGAGGCTGAATACCCTTGAAGCATGCCTTCTGAGGAAAATAATTATTCGCCCGTCGTCCTAATGGTCGAGCGTGAGGACACCGGTGACGGTGTCGCGGCGCGTGAGTGGGTCGAGCAGAGCTCGTACAACTCCTGCGAAGCGCACAATGTTTTTGAGGTGATCGAGGAGATGGCGGATTTTACGATGCCGTTTCGTCCTGATGTGATCGTGCTCGACGCCGATTGCTGCGCCGATGAGGCTCAGTCCGTGATGCACACGCTCGAGGAGATCCACTTGAGCGACGTCCCTGTTCCGGTGCTTGCAGTTTCAGAATCCAGCATTCACACCACCGGCGGCGGCCGCTACGAGGTCACCTCAGACGATCTCCCCGATCAATTGAAGATGCTGATCTCTCAGGCCCCGAGTACTTGACCGCAAGGAGAACGACGAATGCAGCCCGGCGTCGCCGAGGAGGCGGAGGGAGCAAAAACTCTCCGAGCCACCTACCAAAACCCCGTCTACGGCCATTCCTTTCCGGACCCTTTTGTCCTGCGCCACGCCGGGAGTTTTTACGCGTACGCCACAGGTTCTGACGAAGGTGGTATCTTCCAGATCCTCACCTCCGATGATCTTGTGAATTGGCGCGACGTCGGTCATGCGATGCCGCTGCCGCAAACTCCGGCGATGCATTACTGGGCACCTGAGGTCACATATTCGGACGGCAAGTTTTACCTCTATTACAGCGTGGGCAACGAGATCCTAATGGAGCTTCGTGTAGCGGTCGCCGATCGACCCGAAGGCCCTTTTGAGGACGCGGGTGTGAAGCTCACAGATCAGGATTTCGCGATCGACGCGCACGTTTTCACCGATCGCGACGGCACGCGATGGATGTTCTACGCGACCGACTTTCTCGAGCACACGCACGTCGGCACAGGGACGGTCGTGGACCGGATGATCGATTGGTCCAAGCTCGAGGGTAAGCCTCGGCCTGTCACTCGCGCCAAGTACGACTGGCAGATCTACGACGCCGCACGCAAGGAGAAAGGCGGCGTCCGCTGGCACACCGTCGAGGGACCCGCCGTCATCGAGCGAAAGGGTCTCTATTTTGAGATGTTCTCGGGCGGCAACTGGCAAAACACATCCTACGGCGTAAGCTTTGCAGTTACCGACGACCTGCGCTCTGCCGACGAATGGGAGCAGCACGCTGATGGGGACAAGCTGCTGCCGATGATCCGAACCTCCCCGGAAGTCGTCGGTCCGGGACACAATTCGATCGTGCGCGGGCCCAATGGCCGCGAGCTTTACTGCGTCTATCACCGCTGGACGGACGCCGGGCGCGTAATGGCCATTGACCGTATGGACGTGGTTGGCCGCAGGATCTACGTCGCAGGGCCGACTACCACACCGCAGCCAATGCCGTACCAGCCGCAGGACGTCGGCCAGGACCTGCCATCGAGTTGTCTTATCGAGTTCGCCGCAAAAACAAAAGGCAAGGTCGGTCTCATCGGCGAGAGCGGCAAAGAGGTCTACAAACTCAAAACAGCTCCACAGCGGGAATACCGCATTGAGATCGACGGCCGCTGGTGCTCGGTCGTCGCAGATGAGTGGGAGACGCTCTCGTCTGAATATTTGAGCGAGCGGCCCGTCAGATTAGACGCCGAGGGCGACAACGATCACGCACGGATGACGCCGGGCTTTGAGGACCTATTCGAGCGTGGCGATATCGCAAAGAGCGACTGGCGGATCATCCTCGGCACCGCTTGTGACGAGCGTGAGAAGCAGCTCTTTTTGACCGCAGGGGACACGACGGGTGGCATTGGGCGAGAGCAATTTTTCGACGAGATCGAGCTTGTCTTGAACGCCCGCTGCGACACGATCGAAGCAGAGTCAGCGTTCGGCCTGGCGTTATATGACAAGGACGGCGAGCAGGTATTTTCACTCTTTGTGTCGCTTGAGGACGTTGACCTTATTGGCAGCGACTCAAAATCATTCCCGCTGCCCGACGATTGGGATCTGACGGAGCTCCGTGCCTACCGCGTCATGACACGAACCGGCAAGCTTCATCTCTGGCTAGAACAGTATTTTATTGGCGCGATCGCCATCGAAAACGGGCCATATTGCCCTGCCGTGCTCTGCACAAACTGCACGTTAGCCCTCGATATGGTCAGGGCCACGGCTATATAACTTAACGAATTTGAAAAACCCCTGACCAGAAATTAACATCTTTCTATCAGCCGTTTTCCTTGCGAAACGGCTGTCGCTTGTCTTAGGCGAAATAAGGGCAATTTTGAGTCATCCTCTCATAAAAACCGGCGCCGCCAGCGAGTTCATTTGGGCCGCAGGGATCGAGGACAGCTTTGTCCCGCAGGCCAAGGCCGGACAGCGTCCGCTCGACGAATACGAGCTGATGGGCCATTACGAGCATTGGCGGGAGGACCTCGAGCTTGGCCGCGAGATCGGAATAAAGGCCCTTCGCTGGGGCGTGCCTTGGTATAAGGTCGAGCCGGAGAAAGGCACCTTCGACTGGTCATGGACCGACAAGGTCATTCCCTATCTTGTCGAGGATCTCAAGATCACGCCGATCCTCGACCTGATGCACTACGGGACGCCGTTTTGGCTCAAGCGAGAGTTCGCCAACCCGGACTATCCGAAGTACGTAGAGGCATACGCCGCGGCATTCGCCGAGCGGTACAAAGGCGTCATCAAATGGTACACGCCGCTGAATGAGCCGATCATCAACGCCCTCATGTGCGGCCTGCGCGGGCTCTGGCCGCCTTACCTAAAAGGGGACGCTGGCTACATTCGCGTAATGCTCCAGCTCGCCCGCGGCATCATTCGCACAGTGAGGGCGATCAAAGCGATCGATCCTGAGGCGATGATGTTTCACGTGGAGGCAACGGGTATGACCCGCACGGCTCGCAAGGACCTCGAGAGCCTCGCAAGAGAAGAAAAGGACCGCGGCCATATCTGCTACGACCTCATCTCTGGAAGGATCCAGGAGGACCACGCGCTCTTCTCCTGGCTCGTGAGAAATGGAGCCTCACCCGACGCTCTGGACGAACTCACCGATAACGCGATCCAGCTCGATGTGCTTGGGCTAAACTTCTATCCGCAATGGTCGACAAAGCTGCTGTATATCGACAACCGCGGACGTCTTGCATTTAGAGAGACGGAGCCCGAGGGGCTTGGATTCAAAGAGCTCATCACGGACCACTATGAGCGCTACAAAGCACCGATCGTCATTACTGAGACCAGTGCCGTCGGTAGCGACGAGATCCGCGAACGTTGGCTTGAATCGTCAACTGCAATGATCAAGGACGTCCGCGCAGCGGGCGTGCCTGTGATCGGTTACACGTGGTTTCCGCTGTTTACGATGATCGACTGGCGATATAGATTTGGGCAGGAGCCGCTCGAGAGCTACTACCTGGAGCTCGGTCTTTATAAGATCAACCGCGAACAAGGCAAACGCTGGCTGGACACGATGCTCGTGGAGAAGATGAAGCAAAAGATCGCGGATCCCGAGGCCTCGATCGGCGATCTCAGACTCGATCAGAGTGCTATCTCAGAGGCTCCGTCCGCCGCCTCGAATGCGTAAATATCAGGCTCTATCCCAAACGTGCCTTGATAGATATCTGCGACGACCTTTCTAAAGACTTCCTCGACATCCTCACGGATCAGGTTGACGGTGCAGCCGCCAAAGCCGCCGCCGGTCATTCGTGCGCCGTACACGCCGTCGATCTCCTTCGCGGCATCCACCAGCAGGTCAAGCTCGGGACAGCTCACCTGGTAGTCGAATTTCAAGCTCTGATGCGATGAAAGCATCAGCTCGCCCATTCTCTCCACATTACCTGATTCGAGGGCCTCAGCCGCGGCGAGTACACGCTGATCCTCGGTGACGACGTGCTTGCAGCGGCGATATACGATCTCCGGCAGCACTTCTCGATAGGCCTCGATCTCCTCCGGCGTGACATCACGCAAAGCGTCGATATTCCCGAGCTCACGCCGGAGAATTTTGACGCCCAACTCACACTGCGCTCGCCGCTGATTGTACTCACTCGACGCGAGCGAATGCTGCACCTTTGAGTCGCAGACGATAAATTTTGCGTCCTCAAGCGTGTCGAGCGGCTTCTGCTCGATCTCACGGCTCCTGCAATCGAGCAGCATCGCGTGATCTCGTCTGCCGAAGACGGCAGTGAACTGGTCCATGATGCCGGATCGCATCCCTACATATTCGTGCTCCGCCTGTTGAGCGACCAGCGCAAGCTCCTCGCGCTCATAGTCAACTCCGGTCAACGTTAGGTATGCGAGTCCGACGCTCGTGAGCAGGGCAGCAGAGGACGAAAGACCGCCACCCATCGGCACCGTTGAAGAGAACACGAGATCCATGCCCCGCGTCACCCGGTGCCGCTCGCCAAGCAGCCGAATGATGCCCTCGACGTAATCGCGCCACCCGCCGGTCTGCTTCTGCGGTTGATCCGAGAATTTGAAACCCGCGGTCTCATCGAGATCGAGAGCACGCGCATTGACCGTGTCGTCGTCGCGCAAAGCAGCGACGGTGACACAGTCGCGATCTAGAGCGAATGGCATTACGAACCCATCGTTGTAATCGGTGTGCTCGCCGATGAGATTCACGCGTCCCGGTGCGCGAAACGCCCGGGGAGCCGCTCCGGAGGCTCCACGCAACTGCTCAACGATGTTCGCTACTCGATTCATACGGCGGGTTCGGCCGCGGCCCATGTCACAGGTTCGACAAGTGCGCGGAGCTCAGGTGCCTTTTGCTCCGGCAGCGTGTCGTTGATGAACATTCCCGCACCCGCCTCGCTCCCGGCTAGATATTTGAGCTTCGTCGCGGTACGCATCGGCGGGTAAAACTCGATATGAAAATGATAATGCTCATACGGCTCGCCGTCACATGGCCGCTGATGCATCACCATCATGTACGGGAATGAAACGTTGAACAGCCGGTCGAATGCCGACAGCACCTGCTTTAGTATCTCCGCGAGGTCCTGCTGCTCAGATTCCTGGAGATCAGTGATCGCCTGCAGGTGACGCTTCGGTGCGATGTGCGTCTCATAAGGATACCGCGCAAAGAACGGCACGTATGCCGCAAAGCTGCGATTCTGCGTCACGATCCGCTTATCGGAGTCGACCTCTTTTTGAACGATGTCGCACAAGAGGCAACGACCTTCTTTCTCGAAATACTGTCGGCTCTGGCGGATCTCCTTCTTCGGCACCGGCGGCACAAAGGGGTAAGCATAGATCTGTCCGTGCGGATGATGTAGGGTGACGCCCACGGCTTCGCCCTTGTTCTCAAAGATGAAGACGTACTTGATGAAATCGCGCGATTCCAGCTCCACAAACCTGTTTTGCCAGACCTTTACCAGCTTATAGATCCGCTCCACTGGCTCCGCCGCGAGCGTGGTGTTGTGCTTTGAGGAGTAGAGCACGACCTCGCAAATTCCCTGCCCAGGACGTACCTCGTAGATACCGTCGGATCCGATCGCCGGCTCCGGCGGATCTGCTCTTAGGCTTGGGAATCTATTTTCAAAACTGACCAGATCGTAATCGGGCTCCGGAACCTCTGTGGGATGGTGTCCGGGTTTTGTCGGACACAGCGGACAAAAATCTGCAGGCGGCAGGAAGGTCCTGTCCTGCCGATGCGTCGCCGTCGCCAGCCACTCGCCGAGGAGAGGGTTGTACCGAAGCTCAGACATTCTCCTGGCTCCCTTCTCCCATGTCTTGCGCCTCTTCGGTCCACGGGTGCAGCCCCTCGCTCAGATCTCTGCCCGCTTCGTCAGTGAACGTGAAAAATACCATGTACCGCCCATCCTCAAGCGTGATCCGCCTCTCATGAAGCGATATCGTAGGTGCTTTTAGTTGTTCTGTATCGGGCATGTTTGGGCAAACAGGATGTTTTCAGATTGTCGGTCAGCGACCTGCCTTAATTTGTAATCTGCCTTACCTCTGTGGCACCGCGCTCTCGCATAGAATATCTCTGGCTTCGCTGAGAGGCTGTCCACTGTGAAACGTTTTATCCGGAATTTTGAGGTGCGTGGTGTGCATCTGCGGCTGTGATGCGCGTGCCGCCGGTCCCAATGTGTAGGAGGGAATATGTTCAGAGGTTTATCGTTGCGTATTTTCACCGTCGTTTGTTTGGTTATACTTGCTGATCTTACCGTAGGAGCCCAGCGACGACCGGAAACATCTCGAATTACGTCATCACCGACCTCTGGAACGATCGTCATCTCCGGCAAAGTGCAGGCGCTTGGAGCGATTCCCGCGTCGGCGATGCCTAGTGTCGAGCAGGATCAGGCTCAGCAGGCGGCTCCGTCACAGCCAACCGCAGGACTTACGATCGTTCCTACCTTCGACCCGTCCGTGCCTCCAGCAATGCAGACGCTCATCACGACAACGATCGTTCCCCTTTACCAAAACACGTTTACCGATCCCATCACGGTGCCGATCCTCTTCCGGTTTGCAACGACAGATGCATGCAACGGCTCCGCCATACCTACCTCGGAGGGTGGACGCAGTAATTTTCAGGCGACATTTCAACCCTGGACAACTTACATAAATGCTTTGGCCGCCGACACCCCCAAATCTGCTAACGATAATGCAGCCTTCGCCACACTGCCGCCGGCCCTTAGCCCGAATGTCGTCATCTCGACGGCAAATGGCCGCGCCGTAGGATTGCCCACACCGGCAGGGGCATCAAGCTGCGTCGCGCTCAGTGGATTTGACGGTATCGTGACACTGCAATCGGCAACGGCCTTTTCGTTTACGCGACCGCCTTTGGCCAACACTCTCGACGCTCAGCGCGTTCTAGAGCATGAGATCGACGAGGTGCTCGGGATCGGCTCATATCTCGATATAGGTACGACTGATGTCCGTCCCGAGGACATTTGGACATTCTCCGGCCCGACCGCCCGGAATATTACAACCGTCGGCACTCGTTATTTTTCGCTGGACAATGGAAACACCTCTGTCATCCTTTTGAATCAGGTCGCCGGCGCGGATCATGGCGACTGGGATTTCGCCGGCTGTCCATCGGCAAGACCGCTTGTACAGGATGCTACCATCTGCGCGGGCCAGTCTGCGGACGTCTCCCGCACGACTCCCGAGGGAATAGTGCTCGACGTCATTGGATATAACCTGTCTATTACAAGCGCGGCGAATGTCGGCATCTCGGGTCGGGTGCTCACCTCAGCAGGAGCAGCAATTCGCAGGGCTCGCATCACGATCGCCGATCAAAACGGCAGGACGTGGGCCGTGGCGACAAACGCCTTTGGCTACTACAGCCTCAATGACATCCCGTCTGGCCAGGAATACACCGTCTCCGCCCTTGCACGCGGTTTCACTTTCCAGCCGCGGCTTGTAAGCGTGACAGACGCCATTTCTGCTATGGACATCGTCGCGTTACCATAGCTTTTTGCCCGCTTTTTCTGAATCCACAACCTTCGTTTTTGCGAAAGCTCAAACGAAGGTTGGAGATTTAGCGCTTGCATGACGGTAATTTACGCGTATAATCCGTCTAGTCTCCAAGGTTACATTCGGCACCCGCGCTTTTCCCGCCTGTTTGCTGAACGACCGCGCAACCACAATTTGAGGTAACGATGGCCACACCATATCTTTCAGAGATAAAGATCATCTCGTTCAACTTCGCGCCAAAAGGCTGGGCTCTATGTAATGGCCAGTTTTTGGCGATCAACCAGAATCAGGCGTTGTTCTCGCTGTTGGGAACTATGTACGGCGGCAACGGTCAAACGACATTCGCGCTACCAAACCTGCAGGGCCGGGTGCCGATCCACATGGGAGCCGGATTCACAGAGGGACAGACAGGCGGTGAGGCGTCGCACACGCTGATTCAGTCAGAAATGCCGCAGCACATCCATGCGATGAACGGGACCTCAAGCACGGGAACATCGAACCTTACGACGGGTAATGTTCTCGGTGTATCTCAGGCACCGATCTACACCGCGCCCCAAAATTTGATCGCTGATAGCCCTCAGAGCGTTAGCAACACCGGCGGATCGCAGCCACACGAGAATAAACAGCCATATCTAGTGGTGAATTTTATAATTGCTCTGCAGGGCATCTTCCCGTCTCAAAACTAAATTATGTCTAGTCCATACATTGGCGAGATCAGGATGTTTGCTGGTAACTTTGCACCCGCCGGATGGGCGTTTTGCAACGGCGCTTTGATTCCAATCTCTGAGAACGACACGCTATTCAACCTGATCGGTACCACTTACGGCGGAGATGGCCAAAGCACGTTCGCACTGCCAAATCTGTGCGGGCGGGTCCCGCTCCATCAAGGCGCGGGCTTCGTGATCGGGGAAATGGCCGGGGTTGAGAGTGTGACTCTTACGACCCAGCAACTCCCTGTACATACCCATCCGATGTTGGTCTCCACTGGTGTCGCGCAGGGCACGAATCCGGCCGGTAGCGTTGTTGGTCAGTCGACTCAGGCAAAACTCTATATCGACGATGTCCCTAATGTCGCATTAGCGGCGCAGACCGTGGGACCCATAGGCGGAAACCAGCCGCACGAGAATATGCAGCCGTATTTGGTCGTCAGTTTTATTATTTCCCTTTTCGGTATATTCCCGAGTCAGACATAGGAAAAATTCATGTCATCACCTTTTGTAGCCGAGATCAGGATCTTTGGATGTAACTTCGCTCCGACGGGATGGGCATTGTGCAATGGTCAGTTGATGCCGATCTCGCAGAACACCGCGCTCTTCTCGCTCGTTGGCACCTTTTACGGCGGGGACGGCAAATCGACCTTTGCACTGCCGGATCTGCAGGGTAACGTGCCAATAAATCAAGGCCAGAGCACGACCGGGACTCAGTTTTTTGTCGGCGAGGAGTCTGGCTCGCAGAACGTAACGTTGTTGCAAACAGAGATTCCGGTACACACGCACACTGTTATGGCGTCCAACCAGCAGGGTGACGTTCAGCAGGCGACGGCGACGACGTCTCTTGCCCGACCGGTCGGAGCCACGCCCTATGTGCTCGGCAATACAAATCCACCAAACTCGGCGATGGCGTTTCAGTCACTCTCACCGGCTGGATCGAGCTTCCCGCATAACAACATGATGCCGTTCTTGACGCTCAATTTTTGTATAGCGCTTCAAGGTGTCTTCCCGCCGCGAAGCTCTCCTACGCCGGGTGCACCCACGAAAGGCCGTAAGGCTGCGTCTGGGGCTTCGACACCCATCGCAATTATCCGAGACGAATGATCAAGGGCTGCCTGCGGCAGCCTTTTCTTGTCTCAAGCCAGGTTTTGAATTGATTACATACCCGTTTGGAGTGTAGGATTACTCCGATTCACGACAAACGGATCAAAGCTTTTACAAGTTAGCAGGGCGTTTCTATACCCACGTCCCGCCCTATCGAGGAGTACCGTATGCTGCGCAAGAATGCACGTGTCCGCATTACCATTGTTTTTCTCAGCCTGTCTATTGCCGCCTTTGGAGCCGTTAAGTTCATCTCGTACGCACAAAAGCATGCAAAACCTGCCGCGCCAACGGCGCCTACGGTTACTGCGACTGAGACGCTGACCGATCCAAGTGCCATAACCGGCAACAATGGAGACGGCAAGGCACAGCCGGGCGAGACGCTGCTTGCGACGGTGACGATCACGAACACAGGCTCTGACGCGACCGCGGTTTCGCTGTCGGACAGCCCCGGCAATTTTCTATCGCCCAAAGGTGCCAACGGCACATTCGCGATCGGCCCGATCGCGGGGAGCGACACATACGAGACGATCGGCAACACGCAGCTCGAGGTCTCGGGTGCGCAGACGA
>JBJMGO010000381.1:0-4506 GCA_045807825.1 Pyrinomonadaceae bacterium
GCCCGAGCGAAAGACTCGTCTCGCGGAGATCAACCAGCAGCTCGCGGGATTCTTCACCAAATTCAACCAAAACCTTCAGGCCGAAGAAACGCAGATCATGGTCGTCGATCGAAAGGAGGACTTGGCTGGAATGCCGCAGTCCTTCATTGACGCCACGGCGGAGACCGCAAAGGCTAAAGGCCAGGAAGGCAAATTTGCGATCCAAAACACCCGCTCTGCGATCGAGCCGTTTCTCACCTACGCCGACAATCGCGAACTGCGTCAAAAGGCGTACACGATGTTCATCATGCGCGGCGACAATCCCGGTGATCGCAACAATAAGGAGAACATTCGCCAGATCCTCAAGCTACGAGCCGAGCGTGCCAAGCTCTTTGATCTTCCGACACACGCTCACTGGATCCTGCAGCAAAAAATGGCCAAGGACCCAAAGAACGCGATGGACCTGATGCTCCAGATCTGGCCCGCAGCCGTCGGCCGCGTTAAGGAAGAGGTGGCCGACATGCAGGCGCTCGCCGACAAAGAGGGAGCAAAGATCAAGATCGAGCCCTGGGATTACCGCTACTACATGGAAAAGGTCCGTAAGGCCAAGTACGACCTCGACGAGACCCAGATCAAGCCATATCTCCAGCTCGACAAGATGAAGGAGGCGATGATGTGGGTCGCCGGCGAGCTGTTTAATTTCAACTTTAAAAAGCTCGACGGGATTCCGACCTTCGCACCCGACATGCAGGTGTACCAGGTGACGGACAAAACCACCGGCAAGCACGTCGGCGTGTGGTACTTCGACCCATATGCACGCGATGGCAAGGACTCCGGCGCTTGGATGAGCCAGTACCGCAATCAGGCCCGCGTCGAGGGCGACGTCTCGACGATAGTCTCGAACAACGCAAACTTCATCAAGGCAAAGCCCGGTGAGCCGGTACTGATCTCATGGGATGACGCGACGACGATGTTCCACGAATTTGGACACGCACTGCACGGCCTTTCCTCAAACGTCACGTATCCGACGCTCTCAGGCACGAACGTCGCGACGGATTACGTCGAGTTCCCGTCCCAGCTCCTCGAGCACTGGGTTGCAACGCCCGAGGTGCTCAACAAATTCGCTCTCAATTACAAGACCGGTCAGCCTATGCCGCAGGAACTGATGGACAAGATCAAAAAGGCTGAGACGTTCAATAAAGGCTTTGACACGGTCGAGCTGCTGTCGAGTGCCCTGTACGACATGAAGGTGCATCTTGAGGGCGACAAGGATATCGACGCCGACAAGTTCGAGCACGACTACCTCACCTCGATCGGAATGCCGCACGAGATCGTCATGCGACACCGCCCGACGCAGTTTAGGCACATCTTCTCGAGCGACGACTACTCGGCGGGCTACTACAGCTATCTGTGGTCGGATGTCCTCAAGGCTGACGCTTACACTGCTTTCACCGAGGCAGGTGGTCCTTACGACAAAGACGTGGCGGCGAGACTGAGGAAGTACGTCTTCACCGTCGGCAACACCATCGATCCTGCCGAGGGCTACCGTCAGTTCCGCGGCCGCGATCCGCAGGTCAGAGCCTTGATGCTCGAATGGGGATTTCCTGTTCCGAAGGAGTGATCGGAACTCGATCGCAAACTATGAAGAGGGCCGCAATCAGCGGCCCTCGTCTTTTGAGGATCTAGTGGTCCGGTGGCAAACCGAAGACATCGGGCGGAGGCGGGACGTCTGACGTTTGCGCCTCCTTCACTTTCTTGTGCTTACCAACGCCCGGCAACAGGCCGTAGAAACACAGGATAGTGAAAATGGAACCTTGGACCAGGAGTATTATCCAACCGAATTCCCTGAAAAATTCGGCACTCGCCCGCTGGCCCGCGATCGCGCCCGCCTCGAAGGTCGTGGTGCCGCTACCGGCAACAAATCCCACGCAAGCGCCGATCAAGCAATTTGTAAAGATGTAGAAGAAGATGCCCCGAAGGATGCCATAAGATATTCGGCGCGCGAGACTCCGTCCTGGGTTGGTGCGAGCCATCTACTTGATTCCCAAGTTCCTCATTCGCCGATATAAATGACTGCGATCCACGCCCATTGACTCAGCCGCCTTTGCGACATTACCGTCAAACTCCGCGAGCTTGTGCTGGATGAATTCCCGCTGATACGCATCAGTCGCGTCCTTGAATGATGGAAATTTGAAGCTGCTAGCCGGCAAATCTTCGCTGGATGCGAGGTCCGGCAGATCACTGGCGGTGACCTTTTGCTTGCCGGACATGATGACGATCCGCTCTACGAAATTCTTCAGTTCGCGGACATTGCCGGGCCACGCGTGCGACTGAAGACGCTCGATCGCATCCTCAGCAAAGGTCTTTTGCGGCTTGCCGTACTCGGCGGAATAGCGGTGGTTGAAATGCTCGACGAGTGCCGGCACGTCCTCGAGCCGCTCACGCAGCGGCGGCACCTGGAATGGGATCACATTTAAGCGGTAAAAAAGATCGGGCCTAAAGTGCCCATTGCCGATCAGGCCCTCGAGCGGCTTGTTTGTCGCGGAGATCACCCGAACATCCACACTGACAGGCGTGTTGCTGCCAACAGGCTCGAACCGCTGCTCTTCAAGAACCCGCAGCATCTTTGCCTGCACCCGCGGCGACATGTCGCCGATCTCATCAAGGAACAGCGTCGCACCGGCCGCCACCTCAAACTTACCTTTCTTCGCCTTTGTCGCTCCCGAGAATGCGCCTTTGGAGTGACCAAAGAGCTCCGACTCGACCAACTCCTCAGGTATCGCCGCCGAATTGATCTCCACGAATGGCGCGTTCCGGCGTTTTGAGTGCGAATGGATAGCGCGTGCGACGAGCTCCTTACCTGTCCCGCTCTCGCCTGAGATCAGCACGCGCCCTTCGGTGGGAGCGACGATCCCGATCTGCTTTCGCAAAGCTCGCATCGCGATCGAGTCACCCACCATCACGTACTGCTCTGCAAGTTCACTTTGAAGCTGCTCGTTGACCCGCTGCAGCTCACGTGTGCGAACAGCATTCTTCACCGTCAATAGCGTCCGCTCCAAGCTCAGAGGTTTCTCAATAAAATCGAAAGCTCCGAGCTTTGTCGAACGCACTGCGGTCTCGATGTTTCCATGCCCGGAGATCATCACGACCGCCGCATCGATTCCATCCTCCTTCAAGAGCCGAAGAGTCTCCAAACCATCAATACCATCGCCGAGCCATATATCAAGCAGTATGCATGCGTAATGATGCGTCCGTGCCTTCTCAAGGCAGTCCTCACCGCTCTTAGCTGTATCGACGGCAAAGCCCTCATCCTCTAGGACACCTCGCAAAGTGTCGCGGATACCGGGCTCGTCATCGACTATCAAAATGGAATATGACATCAGGCAGCAACGGGAAGCTCGACAATGAATTTAGCACCCCGTGGCGGGTTCTGGGCAGCGTGGATGCGACCTTTGTGATCTGCGATTATGCGGTTCACAATGGCAAGGCCAAGACCCGTCCCACGACCTTTGGTGGAGAAGTAGGGCTGAAAAAGCTTTTGCAAATGGGCGGGATCAAGGCCCCGGCCATTATCAGCGATCTCAACAACAACAATATCCCGTCCCAGGTCATATCTAGCTGTAGTGCTAACGCGGCCATGTTGTTCCTCGTGATCCAAAGCCTCTGCAGCATTGTCGAGAAGATTAATAAAGACCCTCTTCAGCTGCTCGGCATCGGCATGGATGAGTGGAAGGTTAGTCGGCACTTCCGCCGAAAACTCGACCTCAGCGAATCTCCCTTCCACGGCCGCAATAGATTGCCGTATGATCTCACCGATGTCCTCCGGCTGCATGTTCGCCTCGGGCAAGCGTGCGAATCGCGAAAATTCATCGACCATTGCTTTTAGAGACGAAACTTCTCTAAGAATGGTCGCCGTGCTCTCGTGAACGACATCTCCCAGTGGTCCTTTGTCGTTGACGCGTTTACCGGCACCACCATCGGCATGTCCGGTTCGATCAAATCTTTTCTGTATTCGTTCCGCGGAGAGCTGAATGGGCGTCAGCGGGTTCTTGATCTCATGAGCCATGCGACGCGCGACCTCTTGCCACGCCGATGCCCGCTGTGCAGCAATGAGTTCGGAGAGGTCCTCGATCACGAGAACGACGCCCGCCTCGCCCGGCAAATTCGCGGCTGTCAGGGCGACCGTCATCTCCATATCGGAATTGCCGTTCCCGCCGATGTTACGAAGCACGAGTTGGTCTGATGCATGTCCGATGCGTCGGGAGCGAGATAGCAGACGTTCGATGGACTCGAGATTCGAGCCCTCTATGACCTCCGACAACCGTGCTCCCAAACGAGCTCGTTCACCCATGTGGAGAATATTTACCGCGGCCGAATTAACCGTTGTAATGCTGTGCTGCTCGTCAAAAGAGATCACGCCCGTCGGCAGCGTCTCAAGCACCGTCTCTATATACCGCCGGCGGACACGCAACTCGGCGGCATTAGCATCTAGCCGGGCAGACATTTCGTTGAACGCATCGACCAAAA
>JBJMGO010000382.1:0-4792 GCA_045807825.1 Pyrinomonadaceae bacterium
GAGCCGGTCGAGGACGTCCTTATTCTGAGCAGGCCAGACGAAGCCGATCAGCCATCCTCCCTCCTTCATCAAGTCAGCCTCATGAATGTGGAGGTGCTCGTTCTCCTCTGGCGGGCGAACTTTAATGATCAGGTCGGATGTCGCCCATAACTCGCGAGTGTCATCGATGACGGTCGCTCCAGTTTCGCGATATTCGCCATTGGAGACGTTGACGCCGTGACCGGCACCGGATTCAACCGCGACCTCAAAGCCGAGCTTGAGCAGCCGGATGATCGTCTGAGGCATCGCGGCGACGCGCTTTTCACCTGGATGGATCTCCTTCGGAATTCCTATTCTGGTCATAAATTGCAGCGAAACGCGGGCGGTTGTTCCTAAAAATTCTAGTGTATCGGCGGATGAGAGACAAACTTCACCCTTTGGCCCGACCGGGGGCCATTATGAAAGGTGAATTTACCACTGGCCTACATCTTTTGCAGGGCGATGTTGACCATCTGATCGCTGCCGCTTGTGCGCGTGTACGAGATCCAGTAACCGGCTTTTGGATATTTCTCCATCTTAAAGACCATTCCCTCACCATTTGGAGCGACATCCTCGCCAAAGACATCCTTTGCCGACGGAGCATTCTTCACATCGCCCTGGAACGTGATCATGATCGCGTTCACGGCGTGCGTGCCGTCGTAGTAGACGAGCGCCGATTCGTTGTCGTTAAAGATGAACTGGTCCTGAGCGTCAGTTTGTTCCTTTGCCTTGCCGAGCTTGGCGCGGACGTCCGTTGCGGTCATACCGATCTTTACACCGCGATATTCGCTGAATAGCGACTTATCCGGCGACGGCATGGCACGCGGCGTCGCGGCATTCGCGCTCACTTTGCCGGTTGCGGTCACGACGAACGTCACGGCCACAACCGCGACAGTGATGATCAACAGTAGGGTATTTAGTTTGCGAGACAATTTTGCACCTCCGAGTATCCTCTTGACGAGGTTTTCGGCCGGAGCTTGAGCTCCGGTCGGCGTCGAGTCTCTCGCGCCATATCGATTGTGGGGTAGGTCGGGTCCTCGACTGAGTGATTTATATCACAAACGCGAAGAGAAGTTGACAGTTTTTACGAGAGATCATATGAGGAGCGGAGCCAGCCGATCAGCTCGCGGTCTATCTGGCCATTTGATGTCAATTTGATCTCACAGTGCCAACGACTGGCAGACGTTTGCTCGCGCCTTTTTATCCGTGGTGACGGGATATCGTCCTTCGATTTAAGGGTCAGAGTCAGGTGTGCTTTACCGGTGGCCACACCGGCAAAGGCCGACGTGCGGTTGAGGTGTATTGAGGTCTTTTTTGGGTCCTCCTCAATTCGGCCCCACTTGCGCGAGATCGCAAGCAGCGTGTCGTACATATCACGTACGACCGGCTGCTTGCCGGCAAAATGATCCTCAACCCTCGGCATCACGCAACGCGAGCCTCAAAGATGCGGTTGAAAGGCGTCTCCGTAGCTCGTCTGAATTCGGTAAATCCGCCCTCCAGCACGACCTTCTTAAGAGCGTCGTCCGTTGCGACTGCACCCAATGCAGGGCCATTCTGTGCAAGCGAATTTGACGTACAGCACAACGTCGATGCTCCTGAAAAGGTGCGGCCGATGATGTTGAAATTCTCCTCCACCGTCCGCCCCGCCATTGGCTCGACGATCATGCACGAGCCACCGGGTGCGAGAGCGTTCAATGCGCCCTTCATCGCTCCGACCGGATCACCCATGTCGTGCAGGCAGTCGAAGAAGCAGATCAGGTCGAACTGCTCGTTTGGAATATCGCTCGCATTTGCGACCTCTAATGTTACACGGTCCGCGACGCCCGCGGCCTCGGCGCGCCCGCGGGCCGTCTCGATAGATCTTTCGTGAGTATCAAAGCCGTAGAACCGGGAATTCGGAAAGGCCTGCGCCATTATGATCGTTGATGCGCCGTGACCGCAGCCGACATCCGCAACCTTGCCGGCCGCCTCTAGCTTCTCCTTAGCCCCCGTCATCGCGGGGATCCAGTCATTGATGAGGTGCATCGTGTAGCCGGGACGGAAGAATCTTTCGGTGCCAACAAACAGGTCCTCGTCGTGCTCGCCCCACAGCATGCCGCCGCCATTCTTAAAGTATTCCGAGATGCGCGGCTGGGCGTTCATCATCGCCTTCACGACAAAGAATCCGCCGCCGACGTAGAACGGGCTGTTTTGGTCAGTCAAAGCGACCGCCTGCTCGGCGAGCATCGAGTACTTGCCCGATGCCGGGTTGTAATGAACATATCCGCCGGATGCCTGATTAACGAGCCACTCCCGAACGTAGCGCTCGGTCGTGCCCGTCGCAGCGGCAAGCTCTGTTGGCGTCATCCCATCTGCATTGGCCAGAGCCTCATAGAGGCCGAGCTTCTGACCGACAAATCCGAGCACCGTGCTCAAACTCGCTCCAAAATCGCCGACGACCTTGCCGACGAAATCCATCATTTTGTCCTGATCTATCTCACGTGAAACGCCTGGTGTGGCCATAGTAATCTCCATGGAAAAAAAAACGCGTGAGAGGATAAGTTAGAAGTTTGCGAAGTGATTATATATCCGACGCGAGTGAGTCGCAATGAAAAACAGTGGGGAGGTCACTTCTTCAGCATCTCGGCGATCTTCTTGTTCCAGAGTGCCTGCTGCTCGCGGTCGTTGTAGTGTTTCGTGTCCATGTCGTATTGCCTCTCAAACTCTTTGTACTTCGCGATGATCTCCCAATAGACATCGTCGATCTGCTCCGGGTAACTCGAGGGCGAGAAGGGCCTCATGTCGATCGCCTGCTCGATCTCTTTTGCGCAGATACGGCCGATGTTGAAATGCCCGCGCTCGTGCTCGAGGAGCTCGTCGCTCTTCTTATCCGGTCTCACCCACGATGTTGGTCTTAGGTAGAGCTGGACGCTGATCCTAACCCGGACGAGGGGTCCCTCGACCATCGGCGTCGAGAAACGATACATCGTGACCCAGTCGGTATAGGCATTCCAATGGGAAGTTGGATCGACCTCGCCGACGAAGTCCGGCCACTCGATGTCACGCCCCTTTATCTCCTTTCCGAGCGCCCCCTTATCGAGTTTCCCCTGGGAGTATGACGCGGTCAGCGATGCTGCTATGAGCAGGACGAGAATGAACGCTTTCTTCATACTGGCGCGTTACTACACAGCGGTCGAGAATGTTTCCGTATCCGGCCGCCAGCGAAGCACGGGCTTGCGTGCTGCTGCGGCCTCATCGAGGCGTCCGATACGCGTAGAATGGGGTGCGTTGATGACAAGCTCCGGATCCGTCTGACTCTCTTTATCGATGTCTAGCATCGCCTCGATGAACGCATCAAGATCCGCGCGGCCGACAGACTCCGTCGGTTCGATCAACATCGCTCCCTCGACCACAAGAGGGAAGTAGACGGTCATTGGATGAAAGCCGTAGTCGATCAGCCGCTTTGCGATGTCGAGCGTGACGACGCCGCGCTTCGATTGATTCTTGTGCGAAAAGATCGCCTCGTGCATGCAGTCGCCCTGGAAGGGCTTGTCGAATGCACCCTCAAGTTTGTCTGAGAGGTAACGCGCGTTGAGAACCGCGGCCTCCGTCGCTTCACGAAGTCCGTCGGCACCGTGCGTGTAGATGTACGCGAGTGCTCGGACCATCATTCCAAAATTGCCGAAGAAGGCCTTGACCCGGCCGATGCTTTCGGGAGCGTTGTAGTTGAGGAAGTAACGCTCGCTGTCCTTCTCGACACGGGGTATTGGCAGGTACTTCGCTAGGTCCGCTGAGCAGAGGCATGGTCCGCAGCCGGGACCGCCACCACCATGGGGTGTCGAGAAAGTCTTGTGCAAATTCAGGTGGATGACGTCGACGCCCATGTCCCCTGGCCGTGCAACGCCAACGAGTGCGTTCATGTTGGCGCCGTCCATATAGACGAGGCCGCCGGCGTCGTGAATGACGTCGCAGATCTCGCGGATGTTCGTCTCAAAGATCCCGACCGTATTCGGATTGGTAAGCATCAGTCCGGCGACGCCGCCCTGATCGCAGAGCTCGTGAAGATGTGCGAGATCGGTCAGGCCCTCATTTGTTGAGCGAACGGTTTTAACCGTAAAACCCGAGATGGCGGCCGATGCGGGATTGGTCCCGTGCGCGGAGTCCGGGATGAGCATAACGCGGCGGTCCTTTGACGCCTCGCCGTCGCGCTCATCGAGGAAGGCGCGGATCAACATCACGCCCGTCATCTCGCCCTGTGCACCGGCGGCGGGTTGGAGCGATATTCCCGGCAGGCCGGTGATCTCACAAAGGTCCTCCTGAAGTTTGAAGATCAACTCTAACGCACCTTGCGATTCCTCCTCAGGTGCCAGCGGATGCAGGTTTGCAAACCCGGGAATACGCGCGACTTTTTCATTGAGCCGCGAGTTGTACTTCATCGTGCACGAGCCGAGCGGGTACATCCCGAGATCGATGGAGTAGTTCCACGTCGAGATCCTTGTGAAATGCCGCACAACATCGACCTCCGAGACCTCAGGCACGCCGGGCAGGTCGTCGGTTCGACGCAGCTCGGCGGGTACGACGTCCGGCGTCTCGGGCACGTCGAGCTTTGGAAGGCGATAACCGACACGCCCGGTCTGCGAGCGCTCGAAGATGAGGTTCTCGTTCTGCGTCGGATGTTGAGTAACTTTCTTTATCGGCATATCAAACTATTCCGCTCTATGTTCTTTATCGTCGTCTTGATCATGCGGTTTTTTCTTTTCGTAGCTTGGCAGGTTGTTCCAGAGCAACAGCCCAA
>JBJMGO010000383.1:0-6552 GCA_045807825.1 Pyrinomonadaceae bacterium
CACGAAACTGATGTGCATTCAGCAGGGTCATCAAGAGGTCCTGGCTCGTTCGCTTATATTTGTCCTGTCGAAGGTCAATAGGAATGGCCGACCACGCCTGAACAGCGTCGGCATACCTCTTTTGAGAGAAAAGCATCGCGGTGAGGGCGGCGTTCACGGCCGGAGCGTTTCCGAGGATATGTCGTGTTTCGGCGATATCGCCGCCCGCGATCTCAAACACTATCGACACAGCCGGCCCCGAGAATTCCTCATTCGCGGCGGCAGCGGCAGCTATCATTGCGAATCCTGTGTCCTTGTGTCCCTGCCGCAGGAGGAAATTGCCGTAAGCCCAATGAATATCTGCGTAATTTGGTGCGAGCTCAGACGACCTCTTGAAAGCCGCCTCGGTACCATCCGCATCACCAATTCGGTCCCTTGCTTTGGCGACAGCTAACCAGAGGGCATAATTTGCTGGATCGAGTTCTGCTGCTTTTTCATATTCGGAGAGGGAACGGTCAAGATCGGCAGCATCGAATGTCCTTTCGTAATAGACGCCCGCAAGTAAGTGAGCTTTCGGATCCCCTGGAGCGGCTGCCGTTATACGGTCGACGATAGGGCCTGCCGCAGGATCCTGTATATCGAGCCGCGACGCCAGCGTGTCTACAAGAAAGGACTTCGCAGACATGAGGCCAAACGCCAGGAGAAACAGCGCCGCGGCAGCGGATACTATCCGATTTAGGGGCGATCTTAGGCTGAGGATCTTAACAGACAAATTTAATCAGGTGAGATCGACCGGCTCAATCCTAAAGATAGCGCGTTTGAGGGTGACATTCGCGTCCATGCAGCTCTCACGCACGTTCTTCAGCTTCTCGGGAGCGATATCACGGATAGAGATCAGAACCTCCTCGACCTGCTTTTCGCGACAAATATTGGCGAGACTGCCGTCGGCATCATAGACCCTAAGGCCATGGATCACCTTGTTGAGCTTGAGCGGATCGTCGTCGACAAAGCCTACGGGAGTGTATTTCCATTCGGTGTTATTTGTTAACTCACGCAACAACATCTCGCCACCGTCACCGGCACCATAGATGAGCACTCTTCGGCTATCGCCGGCAGCGGGCGGCGGCAGTATCTGCCGGATCACCCGAAACGCGAGCCTGCTGGCGAATACGAGGAACAGCAGAAGAATGCCGTCGAGCACGAACACCGTTCGCGAATACCCTGAAAAGCGGTAAACCAACAGCACAGCCAAAATGCTCAGCACCGAGCCGAGCAACACTCCCTTGATGTATGTGAGCAGATCGCCGACACTCGTATAGCGCCACAACCCGCGATAGACACCCATCACGAGAAAAGAGCCCAGCTTGATGAGCACGAGGAACGGCAGTGATTTGAGGAATAGTCCCCAATTCGCCGTGTCCTCGAACGAGCCAAAGAGGAGCGCGAACGCTGAATAATATGCGAGCGTGATCAGGAAGGCGTCAAGGAAGACCTCGAAGATACGTCTTTTGTGTGTCAGATTCAGGAGAAATGCAAATCGAGCACTTGTGGCGTGACCTTCCTCCTCCAGATCGTAGACCCTGACCTTGGCCAGGTACGCGCCGAGGATAGCCAGGGTGGCGACAAAAACCCCTATTAACGCGAAGCTCTTTGCTTGTCCGATCTGATTCACCAGCAGCGAGAGCGTGCCGGCGAGCAGCGCAAGGCCGTAGAGCAAGAGCACCGCGGCCTTTTCGGAGAGCCCGAGTGCCACGAGGCGGTGAGATGTGTGGTCGCGTCCGCCCTCAGACGCTTTGCGTCCCCACGCCTTTCGCAGCACCGTCACGAATGTCGTGTCGAAGATGGGAACGAACAGAACGAGCACGGGCACCGCTACGATGGCGACGAGGCTGCGTGAACGTCCGCCGACCTGGTCCAGCAAAACGACGCCGGACAAAAGAAAGCCGATGAACATCGACCCGCAGTCGCCCATGAAGATCGAGGCAGGATTGAAGTTAAAGAAAAGGAAACCGATCAGAGCCCCGATCAGCGCAGCGGCAACCAAAAGCTCATTACCGAGTCCATTCGCAGCAAAATTGAGTGCGAGCGAGAACGACGCGATCGCTGCAATTCCGGCGGCGAGGCCGTCCATGTTGTCGAGCAGGTTAATTGCGTTCGTGATGCCGACGACCCATAGAACTGTGATCCAGATGTCTATCAGCTCAAACCCGGTGAGCGGGAGCTTTAGGCCGAAGATGACGAGCGTGCTCGCCCCGATCAGTTGCCCTATCAGCTTTTGATAGGGCTTGATCGTAATGAGATCGTCCAAGAGCCCAAGAGCGAATAAAAATGCCGCTCCGGCCATGACAACAAGCGATTCCGTGGTTTTTGGAACAAAGGCCAGGTAAGCGGCTGCCGTAGCGCTAAAGATCGCTACTCCGCCGAACATGGCAGTCGGACGTTTGTGCCAGCGATCAGTCTTTGGCTTTGCGACAAAGCCGCGTTGCCGGGCGAAAGAGCGTACCACGAAGGTCATCACCACCGAGAGTAAGGCGGCGATCCCCGCGACAAGAAAAGGATTCAAAACGAACTCAGGCATACCCCTCAAAGAGAAGGACGGTGGTCTTTTAGCAAATCTGCGTAAAGTTTAGCAATATCCTCCTCAAGGCGTTCTATCGAGTAGTTCTCCCGCACGAAATCCCGCGCGGCCGATCCCACTGTTTTCCGTAAATTTTCATTTTTTGCAGCGTAAATCAACGCGCACGCGAGGTCTTCTGGTGACCGCGTGGTGATCGAGATGCCACGCTCACAGACGGCGAATTCAGTGTGCTGCTGGACGACGGGCCCAAGGAGATCGCCCACGCCGCCCACTGCAGTTGAGACCACAGGTTTACCGGCCGCCATTGCCTCGATCAAAGAGAGCGGGGTTCCTTCATTTTTGGAAGTTAGGACTACAGCATCGAGCTGCGGGAGAAGCTCGGCGATGTCCTCACGATTGCCTAGAAACGTAACGAATTCGTCGATTCCAAGTTCTCGGGCCAGACCCTCTAGGTTTGGTCGCAAGTGACCATCACCTATGACCAACAACCTTATTGCCGGTGCATGACGGAGTTGCGTGTACGCCTGCATGGCGTGCAGAAGCAGCGGAATGTCCTTTATCTCCGTGAGCCGCCCGATAAAGGCGATCAGCAGCGGATCGGCGGAAATGCCTAATTCCCTTCGCAGAGGCTGATCCGTGCCGACGGCGGAGAAGCTTCCAAGATCTATCCCGAGCGGGACGAGCTCAAATTTTTCGCGTCGACTTATGCTGAACCTGACATTCAACTCATCAAGCTGCTGTTGACTTATCACGACGATCTTATCCGTCGCAAAGCGTCCAAGGACGCGCTCGATCCTCGCAAAAATTTCGCTTTTCAAAGGGCCATAATACCCGTGCAGGACGTGCCCATGGAAAGTATGGACGATGCGGACGTAACGTGGTCTGCCAATTAGCGTTCCCAATGTGCCCCAGCGGTAAAGAAAGGCGGCCGTTCGCCCGACAGTGCCCGCCTTTGCAGTGTGGGTATGTACAATATGGGGACGCTCACGACGCATGATGTTGTAGAGCTTCAAGATCGATACGGCATCCTTCAGCGACAATTCGCGGCTCATTTCACGCAAATAGATCGGCTCTACGCCATGCTGCTGTGCAAGGTAGCTCATGTCCTCTTCGCCCTCGGGGACCGTACCGGCAACGAGCAAACTCTCGTGCCCGCGCTTTCGCATACGGTCCGTCAGCCACACCACATGCTTGGCTGGCCCACCGACGTTCAACCGTGCAATGATTCTAAGGATCTTCATTCAAGAAGGGAGCCGTGATCCGCTTCCCGGTCTGGGCATTCGCCTCGTTAGAGAAGGTGCGCAATGGAGATAAGAACGTGCGCGAAGAATTGGCGCCGGTCACCGATCGCGTCGACCCGCTAGCACGGTTTACAAATTCACTTTGTACCCTACCGCAGTCCAGAAGCTGCGTGTACTAAAGGTGATATCCCTCAAGCCCGTGGCAGACATCATCTCCTCGATCTCGACCTTGGAGAAACGCTTCTCGAGCCGTGTGCCGAATCTGTCCAGAGCGTCTGTCCGCATGGTGTAGAGACTAGTTTGACGGTACTGCGAGAGCGGTATCTGATCGACGTTGATACCGGCTTTCTCCATCAGTAGCGATGTTCTGGCGAGAGGCAAATAAACCGAAATCGCTATCAATTGGCTCAGCAGGTACCTGAGCTTGTGCGGCATACGCGAGATCGTTTGGCGGCCCAGATCGCTTGCCAGCCATATAACCCGAAACCACGCAGGGCGATTGTCAAAACTATAGTAAAGATAAAGGAGAAATGGCGCCCCAGGTTTGAGCTTGCTGACACATTCGCGAAGTCCTGCTTGTGTGTCAGGAATGTGGTGCAGCACACCGAGGCTGTAGCCGAAATCGCATGAGTTCTCCGGCAGTGGAATATTGCCGGCGTCGGCGATCTCGAATTCACAATTGCCATGCGCCGCAAGGCTTCGTTTCGCCACTGCCAGAGCATCCGGACTGGGATCGAAGAGATATAGTTTGCCCACACGCGGTGCGACCAGCCTGGCCCACCGGCCGCTGCCGCAGCCAAGGTCAAAGCCGACAGGATGGGGAGGAAGCTTATCCCACGGAAAGATGCTGAAGTAGTTTTCGAATAGCTCTTGAAGCTCAGCCGTGTCGAGCTCAGACTGATCGAAGCGCGACCATTCATCGCCAAATCCGGCAACCACATTCTTATCGACGTTGGCACTCATTTGTTATCGATGAATCTTCTGAACCAGAGCTCCATCATCAACAGGCTCCAAACCTGGAACGAATGGTCGAATGCTCCGCTAATATGCTCATCGACATATTGGCGGAGCTTCTCCGGTCTAACGATGCCGCGCGAGAGCGACGACTGCGACAGCAGCACATCACGGAGAAAGTCGCTCATTTCACCTCGAAGCCAACGGCCAACCGGGACGCCAAAACCCATTTTTCTCCTATAGATAACCTCACGCGGAACGAGCCCTGCGGCGACCTTTTTGAGAAGATATTTTGGCCGCATCCCACGCATCTTGAGGTGCTCGGGGAGTTTGGCAGCAAACTCGATAACCTCATGGTCAAGGAACGGCGACCTCGCCTCGAGCGAATTTGCCATTGAGGCAATATCAACTTTGACCAGCAGGTCGTTGGGCAGATAGGTCATCTGATCGGTTAGAAGCGTCGCGTCCAGAATACCGGAGCCATTCGCCCTATCGAACCACTTGTCCAAAAAATGCGATGTCTCCTGTGTTAGCTGATCTGAAAAATCATTGGTGTAAAGCTCCGGTTTGATCGCGGGCTTAAAGGTCGACATCCAGCGAAAGTAACGTTGTTTCCTTTCCTCATTCGCCGACGTGAAGAATCGCTGAACATCACGGACACGTGTCTTCTTAAGCTCTGACGTTGGAATGAGGTTGATCGGGCCCTCTATGAATGCCGACCGGAGCCATGATGGGATACGACGATACACCTCGGCCAGCTCCATGGCCATATAGCGTTCATATCCGGCAAAGCTCTCGTCGCCGCCATCGCCGTTCAGCGCGACAGTCACGTGCTGGCGAGTCTCCTTCGATACGTAATATGTTGGGATCGCGGATGAATCGGCGTATGGCTCACCGTAGTGTTCTACCAGGGTCGGCAGCACCTCGAGGGCGTTTGGCCGGACAATGAACTCATGATATTCCGCGCCGACGTGCTCAGCGACCTTTCGAGCATATTTCAATTCACTAAAATCCTGCTCTTCGAACCCGATCGAAAAGGTCTTTACCGGCGTCGAGCTCTCCTGCGCCATGAGGGCCACCACCGTTGACGAGTCGACGCCGCCGGAGAGGAATGCACCGAGCGGCACTTCCGCGATCATTCTTAGGCGTGTGGACTCGCGGACGATCCGCGTCGTCTCCTTGATCGCCTCCTCTTCTGTAATCTTGAGTTTAGGCCCAAATTTTGGCAGCCAATATCGTTGCATCTCTATGCGCCCGGCCTTCCACTTTAGCCAGTGTCCGGGCTCAAGCTTACGGATAGATTTG
Source organism: Pyrinomonadaceae bacterium (assembly GCA_045807825.1). Lineage (GTDB taxonomy): Bacteria > Acidobacteriota > Blastocatellia > Pyrinomonadales > Pyrinomonadaceae > OLB17. Next base: position 6,058 of record JBJMGO010000383.1, read on the forward strand.
AACGCCGTCTGCGGAGCAGGCACGCAAAGATACGACATATAACTGTCGATCGCCTCCATGTCGACCTCGCGAGTGATCGAGGGATGCTCAAGGACCGCAGTAAACTCGGAACCAAAGATCAGGTCGCCATTTGGCTGATGCGAATAGAGGATCGGCTTCTTGCCAACGCGGTCCCGTGCGAGAAACAACGTCTTTTCCACCTCATCCCAGATGGCAAAAGCAAACATCCCGCGCAGATGCTGCAGGCAATCGACGCCGTACTCTTCATAGAGATGAAGCACAGCCTCAGTGTCAGACTTTGTGTATAGCTTGTGCCCACGCTCGAGCAGGTCTTCTCGTAAGCTCTGATAGTTATAGATCTCGCCGTTGAAAACTAGCCATTTGGTCCGGTCAGCATTGTGGATCGGCTGCTGCCCGCCAGCGAGATCGATGATCGACAGCCGCCGCATCGCCAGGCCGACGGGGCCGTCGATGGCCTGGCCCGAGCTGTCCGGA
>JBJMGO010000384.1:0-11447 GCA_045807825.1 Pyrinomonadaceae bacterium
CGCACCTGCACTTTGATCATGCAGGCGGGAACACTCTGGGAGAAGAAGGCGAGAAAGAAAAAAAAGAAGGGGAAACACCACAATTCAAGAATGCTCGATATCTTGTCTCAAGATCAGAATTCGCGCATGCGACCGCTCCTCATGAACGGGACCGCGCGAGCTATCTGCCAGAGAACTGGCAGCCGCTCATCGACTCGCAGCAGCTGGACCTGATGCCGGACTCATATGAGCCTGTGGACGGGATCTTTGTCGAGCAGGTCCGCGGACATTCGGAAACGATGCAGACGGTCAGGATCACAAGCGGCGATCAGACACTCTTTGGATTCTTTGATATGGTTCCGACACGTCATCACATAGCTCCCGCCTGGATCATGAGCTACGACCTCTATCCGTCTGAGACGCTCGAATTTAAAAAGCGCGTCCTACCGCAGGCGCTTGAAGAGAACTGGATCTGCCACCTCTATCACGACCCAGAGATGCCGCTTTGCAGACTGGCGGAGGTGAACGGAAAGATCACCGCGATACCGCTGAAAAGCTGAACAGGATAGACAGGAGGCACGGATGCGAATTTACTATCCTGCTTATCCTGTCTATCCTGTTTCTTTTGCTTATGGAGAAAATAAAGATCGGAATAATTGGCGGCAGTGGTCTTTACCAGATGCCGGAGCTACAGAATGTGCGTGAGCAGGTCGTTGAAACGCCATTTGGGTCGCCGTCCGACGCGTTCATTATTGGTAAATTGGACGGCGTCACCGTGGCATTCTTACCCAGACACGGACGCGGTCACCGGTTGACGCCGACGGAGCTTCCCTTTAGAGCGAACATCTACGCCATGAAGCTGCTTGGCGTTGAGTACATACTCTCAGTCTCGGCCGTCGGGAGCTTGCAAGAGCAATACGCGCCGACGGATTTCGTGATACCGGACCAGTTCTTTGACCGCACGCGTGCTCGAGCTCACGAGTCGACGTTCTTCGGCGAGGGTATCGTTGGGCACATCACTTTTGCGGATCCGGTCTGCAATGAGCTTGGTGACATTCTGGAAGCATCGTGTAGAGGTGCGGGCGTCACGACGCACCGCGGCGGCACGTACATCTGTATGGAGGGTCCGGCGTTCTCGACCAAGGCCGAGTCAAACGTCTATCGCCAGTGGGGCATGGACGTGATCGGAATGACCAACCTCCAGGAGGCAAAGCTCGCCCGCGAGGCTGAGATCGCTTACGCGACGCTCGCTCTCGTGACCGATTACGACTGCTGGCACGAGGCCCACGACAACGTCACGGTCGACATGGTCATCGAGTATCTCAACAAGAATGTTCGTAATGCGCAGCTTGTTCTTAGAGACGCCGTCAAACGGGTCGCAGCCAAGGAAACACCAAACCAGTACCGTGACGCTACGAAGCATGCCATCTTCACGGCTCCCGATCTCTGGCCTGAGGCGACATTCAAGAAGCTCGAAGCGATCATCGGAAAGTACAAGTAAGAGTGACGCCTTTAGGCGTCTTGCCGTAGCCGCAAATGGCTAAGGGCATCACTGTTGCCGTTTGACTCATCTGTATCTGTAATGAAAAAGCTACTTTTCATCGCTCTTCTTCTAACCGCCTGCTTTGGCTCGGCCCTGGCTCAACGCAGTCCGCAGCCGGCGGTGGATCGCGATCCGCTTCTTGAGGCGGACGCGAAGCACAATCTCGACGTTGCCCGGCAGGGTTTTAGCCCGCTCAAAAAGGCGTACAAGCAAGTGATCTACCGGTTTGACGAGACCTACGCGGCGTATCCGGAATTCTCCAAAATGGACGAATTTCTCTATCTCGCGGGGATGTCGAGCTACTATCTATCCGAAAACAAGGGCAAGCAGAAGGTCGATTTTAAGAATGAGACCGAAAAGGTCAAGTTCGCTCCCGATAAGCTCCGCAAAGACGCCGTCAATTACCTCACTCAGGTAGTTGAGAAATACCCGCAAAGCACCTTTGCAACCGACGCAAAAAAGACCCTCGACCAGCTAAAGAGCGGCAGTTAGAACGGCCGTCTCTGCGTCCTCTGTGAAACCTCCGCGGGCTCTGCGTTGGACTCCTCTCCAGCGCCATCGCAGAGGACGTCGAGATCCCGCTGAGACCGCGGAGAAGATCCCCGAGCGTCGCAAAATCCCTCCTTGGCGTGTAAACTAAAGCATTCTGTGAGTGAGCGACCGGGCTTCCGGACCTGACCATTGACGAGTGCTTATGTCATTAACTGTTGTCGGCTCTGTCGCGTTTGACGCGCTGGAGACGCCGTTTGGTAAGAGGGACAAGATCCTTGGCGGTGCGGCGACGCACTTCGGTTTGTCGGCGAGCTTTTTTACAAAGGTGAACGCCGTCGGTGTCGTCGGCGGCGATTTTGGCGAGGCCGAATGGGATGTTTTCCGTCGTCACGCGATCAACACCGATGATGTTGAAGTAGTTGCGGACGGCAAGACGTTCTTTTGGCGTGGCCGCTACGACTACGACATGAACACCGCCCATACTCTCGACACGCAGCTCAATGTCTTTGAGACGTTCCAGCCCAAGCTCAGCGGCAACTCAAAGAGTGCACGGCTGTTGTTTTTGGCCAATATTCTTCCCTCTCTGCAGAAAGAGGTCAGCGAGCAGTGTCCGGATGCTGAGTTCGTCGCAATGGACACGATGAACTTCTGGATCTCTTCGATGAAAGACGCCGTTATCGACACGCTCAAAGTCGTCGACTGCATCATCATCAACGATGCCGAGGCACGGCAGCTTACCGACGAGCCAAACATTCACAAGGCAGCAAAAGCGATCATGGACTATGGCCTCAAAGCCGTCGTCATCAAGCGCGGCGAGTATGGCGCGACCCTGTTCACGCGCGACAGCTACTTCGCTGTGCCGGCCTATCCGCTCGAGAGCGTTTTCGATCCCACGGGTGCGGGCGACACTTTTGCGGGCGGCTTTATGGGTTTTCTGGCGTCGCAAAAGGAGATCAACGACGACACTCTCCGTCGGGGATGCGTCTACGGATCAGTGATGGCGTCCTTTAACGTTGAGAAGTTTGGCACCGAGCGGGTGGACGCTCTCGACTACCCTGAGATCAATCAGCGTTTCCGCGACTTCAAGCAGATGACGCACTTTGACGATATTCCCTTCGAGCAGGCCTCAGCGGCGTAGGATGGACGAAACGGCGGCAAATCCGCTCTCCCGGCTGGAGCAGCGACGGGCGAATATTCCGCTCCTCGCCGTCCGCGCGCTCTTGCTACTGCTGCTGATCTCCGGGATCGTGATGGCCGCGAAAGCGGGCGACACGACGGCTGCGGTGTTGTTCCTCGCGGGCGTTTTTCTCGTCATCATCGTAGTGCTCCTCGAGCTTGCGATGACCCGCAAGGTTGAGGCTCTCGACGATCGAAAGTTCATCAGGTGGGACGCCGCGAGTCCTGAAATACAGCGGCAGAACGTCGTTGTTGAGGTCCGCGAACTCGCACGCGTGCTTGGCGTCGGCGATGAAGGGCTGACGGACCTTCTCTCGGCCTACATCGTCGCCGAGGACCTCGCACTTCGACAGATACAGCAGGAGGAGAACCTGCCGCTGATGCGTCATGTCAGCGTCGGCCGCGTTCCCTTTGACGGGATACTTGTCGATCAGGACCTGATCACGTGTATTGAGGTTGCGTTCCTTGTCGCACCCGACGTACGACAAGAGCGGATCGAGGCAATGCTCAGGAAGGTCGCCCAGGCCAAGAAAGACCTCAACGAGATGAAAAGCCGCCTTCGCCTGCGGCTGATGCTGGTCCTCGTGACGCAACTCTCGCCGGACGAGGAAGAACAGCTACGTGCGATTCTCGTGGGCCGGCGTTTCACGGACACACCGGTCGATATCGACATCCGGCTGCTGGATTTTGAAGTGCTGCAGAAGGTATACGTCAGTGAATAGTGAACAGTAACAAGTCTTTGCCTGTTACGGTTTACCGTTCACTTCAAGACTTATGTTGAACGGAAAGATTGGGATGATCTTTGGCGTCGCCAATAAGCGCTCTATTGCGTGGGCGTGCGCGGCGGCCTGCGCGGAGCACGGTGCGAGGATGGCGTTGACCTATCAGGGCGAGCGACTCAAGGAGAATGTCGAGGAGCTTGCGGGCACGCTGAACGATTCGCTCGTCGTGCCGTGCGATGTTACGGACCAGGCGACTGTGGATGCCGCTTTTGAAGCCGTCAAGGCAGAATACGGCCGACTCGATTTTCTTGTACATTCGATCGCTTTTGCGCCGCGTGAGGCATTGGAGGGTGAGTTTGTCGCGACAACGCGCGATGCTTTCGCGACCGCACTCGAGATCAGCGCATTCTCGCTGACGCAGGTCGCACTCGCGGCCGCTCCGCTGATGACAGACGGCGGCAGCATCGTCACGATGAGCTACTACGGTGCCGAAAAGGTCGTCCCGAATTACAACGTGATGGGCGTCGCAAAAGCGGCTCTCGAGGCCTCAGTCCGCTACCTCGCAGCAGATCTCGGCAAGGACAACATTCGCGTCAATGCGATCTCCGCCGGGCCTATCAACACACTCTCCGCACGCGGCGTCAAGAACATGGGTTCGCTCCTCTCCTATGTCGGCGAAAAATCGCCCCTCAAACGCAACGTCACCGCCGCCGAGGTCGGCAGCACGGCGCTATTCCTCGTGAGTGATCTAGCGAGCGGCATCACCGGCGAGACGATCTACGTCGATTGCGGCTACAACATCATGGGCATTTAGCCGAGATCCCCTCAACATCGATGGCAACTACAAAAGCAAACAAGAAGAAGCCTGCAACTGCAGCACCCAAGGGTGGCAAGCGAAAGGCAGCGATCCCAAAGACGGTTGCGGAGGCAAGGCAACGCGAGGTCCTTCCGGGCTACTGGCACCCGACCGACGACGAGGTTCTGCTCCGATCGCCGGAGCCGGAGGATGAATACAAGGCATCGGACTCTTGGCGCGTATTCCGCATCATGGGCGAGTTCGTCGGCGGCTTTGACTCGCTTGCCACTGTCACTCGCGGCGTATCCATTTTCGGCTCAGCCCGTACAAAGGAGCGCGACCCAATGTACAAGGCCGCACGAGAAACGGGACGTCTTCTCGGCAAAGCCGGGTTCGAGATCATCACCGGCGGTGGACCAGGCATTATGGAGGCGGCGAACCGGGGGGCACACGACGCCGGAGCGGTCTCGATCGGCTGCAACATCGAGTTGCCGATGGAGCAGCAGCCAAATCCCTTTCAAAACCATTCACTCACGTTCAAGTACTTCTTCGTCCGCAAGACGATGTTCATCAAGTACTCGAATGCGTACATCATCTTCCCCGGTGGTTTTGGAACAATGGACGAGCTGTTTGAGGCCCTCACGCTGATACAAACTAGGAAGATCCGTAACTTCCCCGTGGTCCTCTTTGGCTCGCAGTACTGGCGCGGGCTGCTCGCGTGGCTCACCTCAACGATGCTTCACGAACGCATGATAAATGCCGACGATCTCGCACTGCTCCACCTCACGGACTCGCCAAAGGACGCTGTCGATTTCATCATCAAGACCTACAACGAAGAGATCGAGAATGGCACCGGCCGCAGCGGCCATCAGTCGTAATGCTCCCTGATTACTAAGCATGGCCGGCAGCGCTTTGAGTGACGGGGTGGTTCTCTCGCTGGACTACTGGCTGACAATATCTTCCAACCACCGCGCGTATTTGTCCGAGACTTGACCGCTCTCGATCGCGATTACCTCCGGAACTTCATATGAGTGGTTGGCGCTAATAAACTCCCGCAGCTCGTCCCATTTCTCCGGAAGGGTCTTGATCAACAGCAGGAACTCGCCTTCTTTTTGCACAGCATCCTCCCAGACGTACACGGAGGTCATCTGCGGCAGGATCTGAACGCACGCGGCAAGCCGCGCCTCTACGATCTGCTCGGCCAACGCCTCGGCCGCCTCAACGGCAGGGCAAGTTGTCAGGACGATCAGCATCTGTTCCGTTTCCAATGTCGGTGAAACAAAACGTAACTACTTCTTCTCCATCAGATGGTGGTATTGTCCGGTCTCGACCCATTCGAGGATCTCGGCGACGCGCCAGACGGGAAATGGGTGCGAGAGGCCGGCGTTCATGGCATCGGCCCAGAAGCGGTCCAGCCGGTTGCTGTCGTAATTCTTTTTGAAGTCTCGGCCCTGCTCGAGAAAAAGTTCGTAATCTATCTTCGACGCGAACGTGCCGCCGGCGAGCTTCATCATCGTGCGTCCGATCACGTGCGGGTCCTGGGAGACGAGCATCGCCGCGCGGTCACATGAGAGTTCTGCTCGACGTGCCCAAGCCAGCAACGCGCTTGCAACACCCATCGAGACTATGAGCTTGATAATCTCTGAGCCTGGAATGATGACCGCAACCGATGCATTGAGCAGTACCTCGATCAGACGGGCGGCAGTGAGATACAAAACGTGCTCAGCGTGAATGTGCCCGACCTCGTGCGCGATCACAGCGAGTGTTTCTTCATCGTTCAGCCGTTCGACCAAAGCCGAGTGAAGGACGATGATCGGCTTTTCAACGCCGCCGGTGAAGGCGTTGACCAGCGGATTTTGCTGGACAAACATATCCGGCATCTCGACGCCCAGCGTCGTACACGCGATCTCCAGCTTTGCGTAAAGATCAGGACACTGCTTTGGCGTAACCTTGACGGCAGACGCCATAAAAGACACCCGAATTGCGGACTCACCCGTCCATGCGAGCAGCTTCTTGAGAGCGGAGTCCACGCCCGGAATAGCCTTCACCGCAGCCAACGCCTTAGCGTCCGCGGGGTGAATGTATTCGTCCTTGTGCAGGTCGTGAAACTTCTTGTGCGGCTCGTTCGACAGCGGCAGCTTGCAGCGCCCGCAGTTGGCATCCCGGTTCTGGTAATCCGGGCGGACCTTGTTGATCTGACCGCAAAACCGGCACTTGATCGAGTGCGACTTCGTTAAGCTGTCGCCGGGTTCTTCCGGCATGGCGTCCTCAGGCTTTTTGCGTGATGGCATAGATGGAGTTTAGCAAACAATGAGAACGAAGCTGGCTGAAGGTTTGTTTCAAGGGCGGTCCTGCATCACTTCTTCTTTGACCTTTGCTCCCAGGCGGCAGCGAGAGCAGAGCGGACGACTTGCGCATCCGCTGTCGCCAGAGTTATCAGCGTCGATCCCTTGGTGCCCCACGCTCCAGCCGCGGGGTGAAAACTCGCGTCCATGTCGATGTAATCCATCTGCAGCTCGGGGGTGAGGGACGCCATTCCTTGTGTTTCGTCCGCGTTCAACGTCGCAAAGATCTTGCCGCCCACGCGAAAATCTGGATGACCTACGTGCGAGCGCTCCTCAGTCTCTGGAAAGCTCAACGCTATCGCTCGAAATTCATCTGCTGTCATGACACGAAGTTTAGACCGAATGTCCAAACAAAAAAAGGGCTGCTCAAGATGAGCAGCCAAGTGAGAAAGACGGGGAGAGCGAAATTCTAGAGCTTAAAGCCTCCGCGCGTGAGCATGGTTTCAAATCCCGTCTTGTCGACGGCCTTGATGTAGGCGTCACGCGGCTCGACGCGGCCGGCCTGCACGTGCTCAAAGAGCGAATCGTTGAGCATGACCATTCCATGATTTTTGCCGGTCTGCATTGCAGAGGGGATCTGGAACGTCTTGCCCTCACGGATGAGATTGGAGATAGCCGGCGTGACGATGAGCACCTCGAGAGCTGCTACGCGGCCACCGCCGACCTTTGGCAGCAGGGTCTGTGCGATGACGCCTTTGAGCGATTCCGAAAGCATGACGCGGATCTGCTGCTGGCGGTCCGCCGGGAATTGATCGATGATGCGATCCACCGTTGACGGCGCCGTCGTCGTGTGCAGCGTCCCGAAGACGAGGTGGCCTGTTTCGGCAGTTTCGATGGCGATCGCGATCGTCTCGAGGTCACGCATTTCGCCAACGAGGAGAATGTCCGGGTCCTCGCGAAGCGCCGCACGCAGCGCGTCCTTAAATGAATCCGTGTGGTTGTGGACCTCGCGCTGATTAACCAGGCACTTGTGATTATCGTGGACGAATTCGATCGGGTCCTCGATCGTGATGATGTGGTCCTCGCGAGTCTTATTTATCGAGTCGACCATCGCACAGAGAGTCGTCGATTTGCCGGAGCCCGTCGGGCCGGTGACCACAACCAGCCCCTTGGACAGGGAGCACAGGTCCATGATCGCCTTTGATAGGCCCAGTTCAGTTGCGGTTAGGATCTTGGTCGGGATGATGCGAAAAACGGCACCCATTCCCTTCCGGTCCATAAAGACGTTGCAGCGGAATCTCGCCAACCCGGGGATCTCATACGCGAAGTCGGTGTCGTGGCGCTGAGCGAATTCCTCCTGGTTCTTCGCAGGCATGATCGAGGTCAGAAGCTCGCGCATTACCTTCGCGCTCAGCTCAGAATCCCCATTCATCGACCGCATTTTTCCGTCCTTGCGGACCATCGGCGGCATCGATACCGATAGATGCAGGTCCGATGCTCCCATCTCCGCCATCGCATAAAAATATGCGTCCATTCTCGATGACATCGCTGAATTGGAAGCCTGCGGCACGAAAGCCGCTTCTGCTGCGGGCTGCGGAACATAGCTCTGTACCGGCGGCGTTACGGCCTCAGGCGCAGGTGCAGCCGGTGCCGAGTAGGTCTCGATCGGCGGAGCCGCGACGGGCGGGGCAGGAACGTTTTGCTGATATTCCATATTTACACTTAGCGGGGTTGAGTACTCGATCTCGAGATCAGGTTCGGCCGGAGCGGCGCCTTCGTCACCTGGTAGATCGTTTCGGAGGCGTAGCGGAGGGTCGGGAGCTGTTGAGGAAAAGACTGTTTGAAATGCGGGATCATTTGCCGACACGATCTCCAGCTCGGGGCCGCCGGAAAGCGAATATTCGGGCGCGGGATCGTCGTACACCACGAGGTCTGCCAGATCCGTGGAAACATTCACAGAGGCATTCTGGTCATACGCAGATGACGAGCTCTCAAGTTCGTATGCAACCGCATCGTGAGACGACGCGCTTGCTTGGGGCATTGGCTGCACGCTCACCTCTGCTATGTACGGCGTACTCGTCTCTGCTATGTAGGGCACGCTTGTCTCGACCACATACGCAGGTGCGGAATCGTACTTCGGCAACTCAGGCGCCGTTTCATATACCGGCCCCGGCTCGGCTGCTGCATAGCTCGGAGGAGCTTCCGGCAAGGGAGCATTAAAGGAATTCTTACTTTTTTCATCAACTATCGGTCTGACCCTGACGACAAATCCGGCAGGCGATTTCTGCACTTTGAAGTTAAACTCGCCGCTGATATGGGAATATACGAACTCGATCTCGCTGCTGTCCGGCAACGCGGACTTTGCTGCCGGCGGAATGATCGGGAAGACCATAGTCGAGATCTGAGTACCCATTAGCGGCACCTGTGCGAGGTCCGATGTCCGATTCTCCGAAACAAGATACGGATTCTTGTTAGGCTCCAGATGTAGCTCCTCGCTACATGACGAGAGGAGTTGTAGTAGGTAGTCGTTTAGTCTTTCCATACGTGGGTACCCAGCCAGGCTGAGATCGCCGGTTTTGCAGTCGCTGGATTGTTGAGAATAGCGGAGTAGAGTGGAGCTGGGGTTTGCTCCAATGAAGAGGCTAACACAGCAAAACGATGTTTGTCACTATTTTTGTGAGGCTAGATCGTGAACGATTCGCGGTACTCGCCCCACACTTTTCTTAGGCGGTGACTGATCTCCCCGACGGTGACGTAAGCCTCAACAGCGGTGAGAATGCGTGGAAGTAGGTTCTCGCTTCCCTTTGCGGCTTCCTCGATCTCCCTGAGAGCCGCGTCAGCGGCCGTTTGATCTCGCTTTGCACGGACAGCTTGCAGCCGTGCGACCTGGTCGCGCTCGATCTGCTCATCGATCCGTAGCACCGGGATCGGTGCTTCGTCACTTTTGAACTTGTTTACGCCAACAACGATCGCATCCTGCGTCTCGACGGCGCGCTGGTAATCGTATGCGGCGTCCTGGATCTCCTGCTGGACGTATCCCGTCTCGATCGCCCGCAGCATCCCGCCCATCGCGTCGATCTTCTCAATATATGCTCGGGCGAGATGCTCGAGCTCTGTGGTCAGTTCCTCAATGGCATAACTGCCGGCAAGCGGATCAACCGTGTCGGCGACACCAGATTCGTGAGCGATGACTTGTTGGGTACGCAGAGCGATGCGTGCCGCGTTTTCGGTTGGCAAACCGAGAGCTTCGTCGAGCGAATTCGTGTGCAAACTCTGCGTACCGCCAAGTACCGCAGCTAGAGCCTGGATGGTCGTCCGAACGACATTCACTTCCGGCTGCTGGGCGGTGAGGGTCGAACCTGCGGTCTGCGTGTGAAACCGCAGCATCATCGACCGTGGATCTTTCGCCGCAAACCGGTCCTTCATGATCCTCGCCCACAGGCGTCGGGCCGCACGGAATTTGGCGACTTCCTCAAGAAGTTGGTTATGCGAATTAAAGAAGAACGACAGCCTCGGAGCAAATTTATCGACATCGAGCCCAACATCAACCGCCGCCTGCACGTATGCGATCCCGTCCGCTAGCGTGAATGCGATCTCCTGAGCTGCCGTCGAGCCAGCCTCGCGAATGTGGTAGCCGGAGATGGATATAGTGTTCCAATTCTGCACCTCGGCCGCGCAGAAGGCGAATGTGTCCGTGATCAGCCTTAAGCTGGGCTTTGGAGGGTAAATATACGTACCACGCGCGATGTACTCCTTGAGGATGTCGTTCTGGATCGTCCCCGAAACCTTATCGAACGCAACACCCTGCTTCCTTGCGACAGCGAGATAAAGGCACAACAGCGTCGACGCCGTCGCGTTTATTGTCATCGAGGTAGATACTTGGTCGAGCGGGATTCCGTCGAGCAGCGTCAGCATGTCATCGAGACTGTCGATCGCAACGCCAACCTTCCCCACCTCGCCCTGCGAGAGCGGATCATCAGAATCCAGCCCGATCTGCGTCGGCAGGTCGAATGCGACGCTCAGGCCAGTCGTACCTTGCGAGAGCAGGTACTTGTACCGCTCGTTTGATTCCTCAGCCGTCGCAAACCCAGCGTACTGCCGCATCGTCCAAAACTTGCCCCGGTACATATTGGATCGGACGCCACGTGTGTAGGGGAATTGTCCGGCCGAGCCCAAGTCCTCGGCGTAATTTACTGGAGTGATATTCTGTGGATCGAAGTCGTTGGGTAGCTCTAGGCCTGAGGATGTCTCGAACCGATCTCGTCTCTCTGCCATTGAGCAGTAGATTAGCATGGAGAAGCCGCAGCACAGGGTTTGTCAGGACGCGAAAGAGCCGCGTCGGAAGCGGCTCGTCACGCTCGGTATATCACGTCTGTAAACTAGTCGTCAGACACCGCTGAGAGGCCAAACTTATCCAGTTTGCAGTTGCTGAGCTTCATTGTGCCCGCCTCTAC
>JBJMGO010000385.1:0-2873 GCA_045807825.1 Pyrinomonadaceae bacterium
AGAACGCAAGCTTTCTCAAGGCTTGCAGGCTGCCGCTCAATTTACCATTCACCCCGTAACATTTACAATGACAGTGACTTGAGCGCTACTCTCAACATTACCGAAGCAACAGGCCGCACGTGGAAGACGCAGATCCGTCCGGGCAAGACGTGGACGATCGGCCGCGCCAAGGAGAATGACATCGTGCTCAACGATCGGCGTGTCTCACGGCGTCATGCCTTCATCGAGATGGACGGGCTGGACTTTAAGCTGGTCGATGGTTCGATCGAGGAAGGGCAGCTGGTACGGAGCGTGAATCATGTCTTCGTTAACGGCACGATGCAGCTCGAACGCAAGCTCGTTGAGGGCGATGTGATCGTCATCGGCGAGAGCAGCCTCGAATATCGCATCACGCCCGACGCAAAGCACACGCGCGATCTCTCGCCGCTTCGCGGGCCGTCGCAGGTCGGAATTGAAAAGCCAAAGACGGTCAGCTTTGACGATGCGCCGCTCGGCCACACGCAGGTTGCGGTTTCAGTCAACGAGCTGATGGGCCGGCGGTCGAATTTGACCATCGAAGACGCGATCGTCACGCCGCAGGAGGCAAAAGATCTCCGTCGAAAGGCAAAGATCCTCGAGCTGCTCTATGAGATGAGCCGCACGCTCGGCACCGTGCTGGAGCTCAATGAGCTATTCACGCGTGTTACGGACCTGATATTTCGCGGGACACCGGCGGACCGTGTTGTAGCGTTGCTCGCCGACCAGCAAACCGGCGAGCTCGAGCAGATGGCGACGCGGGTTCGCGACGACAGTATTCAAAGCCTGACCGCCAATCTCGCTGTCAGCCGGACCATCACGAATAAGGTCATGACAGACCGTGTCGCGATCCTGTCGCAGGATGCGAAGACGGATGAGCAGTTTCACGGAGCTGAGTCGATCGTGTCGCAGGGCGTTCGTTCGACGATCTGTGCTCCGCTGATCACGCAGTCTGGCGTGCATGGCGTGCTGTATGCGGACAGGCTCGATCCTTTTGCGGCATTTCGGCCGGACCATCTCGATCTGATCAGCGCCGTGGCCGCACAGGCGGCTGTTACGGTGGAGACCGTGCGTGCGCACGAGCAACTCGCTCGGGAAGAGGTTGCGCGGGCGAATTACAGCCGCTTCATGCCTGAGTACGTCGTGCAGCAGCTGCTTGAAAACCCGGACTCATTCCAGCTCGGTGGTGCAAATCAGACGGTGACGGTGCTGTTTGCCGATATTCGCGGGTTTACAGGTATCTCGGAAAACGAAAATCCTGAGAAGGTTGTTGGGCTCCTGAACCAATATTTCTCTGCGATGTCGGAGATAATCTTCGCCCACGGCGGCACCCTCGATAAGTACATCGGAGACGGGCTGATGGCGTTATTCGGAGCCCCGACGGGAACGCCGGACGACCCGAAGAATGCCTTGAATGCCGCGGTCGCGATGCAACGGCGTTTGCTCAGCCTGAATGCGTCGCTCCTCGAGCAGGGCTACACCGAGGTCGCTGTCGGAATGGGCCTCCACACCGGCGAGGCGACGGTCGGCTACATCGGCTCGGAGCAGCGATCCGAGTACACCGCGATCGGGGACACCGTTAACCTTGCTTCACGCCTTGAGTCGAACAGCTCCGGCGGCCAGATCCTCATTAGTGAGGCAACGGCACAGGCCGCGGGAGACATCTTTCCCCTAACCGCTCGTCCTCCCCTGACGGTCAAGAACCGGCGACAACCTGTCGAGGTTTTTGAGGTCAATTGGGCCTGATTTATATCTTGGAGACCGCCTCAGAATAATCATATAATTATTCAACCCTGATCTTTTTTGGCCGCAGTATGCTAAAAAGTCTTAAAAAACTGGTCACGGACCAAATGGCCGTCGATCTCGGGACGGCGAGCACCATTATCGCCGTCAAAGGTCGGGGCGTCGTGCTTGACGAACCTTCGCTCGTGGCTGTTAACGAGATGAGCGAGGAGATCGTGGCATTCGGTCAAGAGGCCGCGGATATGACCGGCCGCGAGGGTCGCGACATCGACGTTCGAGCTCCGTTGACGGGCGGCGTCGTGGGCGATTTTGAGCGAACGAAGAAGATGCTCACTCACTTCGTCAAAAAGGCGAAAAGCGGCGGCTCGAATATGACGATCCAGGCCGTTATGAGCATGGTCTCGGACGTCACGCAGGTCGAGCAGCGTGCGCTGATCAATGCGGCCGACGAGGCGGGCATCGGTAAAGTTTTTATGATGGAGGAGGGTCTGGCCGCGGCGTTTGGCGCGGGTGTTTCTCCAAATGATAAGCGAGCCTCAGCGATCGTGGATATCGGTGCCGGAACGACCAACATTGCGATCATCGCCAAAGGAGCGGTCGTCCATTCCACCTCTGAGCGCTACGGCTCGGGAGAGATCAACGATAGCTTGGCAACGCACCTTCGCAGACATCGCGGATTGCAGGTCGGTGAGGAGACTACGGAGCTGCTGAAGACCACATTCTCATCAACTTTCTTACCCGAGGATATCGAAAAGTCACTCACCGTCCGTGGGCGCGACGTGCAGACGGGCAGTCCGGGAGCGGTCGAGGTCACCGCGGGCGAGATCTATCCGATCGTCGAGGCGATCGTCCGTAGAATCGCCGTGCGAGTCAAGGACACGCTTACCGAGCTGCGGCCCGAGGTCGCGGCTGACATATACGATCGTGGCGTCATTCTCACTGGTGGCGGCGCGTTGCTCGAGGGCATCGACCAGTACATGCGGGCCTTCATCAATCTCCCGGTCGCACTTGCTGACGAGCCTCGCTACGCGACGGTGAACGGCCTGATCAAGATGTTTGACGACCAGGAGCTGCTCGATCGCGTCTCGCGCAACGAGCTGCGCGTCCTGCAAAAC
>JBJMGO010000386.1:0-4804 GCA_045807825.1 Pyrinomonadaceae bacterium
AATAGCGGATTTTTACTCCAGCTCGAGGCGGGGCGGTGGAATGTGAAGAGCCTCCCGGCCATGGTGGACGATCCGGATGACCCCGAGAATCTCGATTACCCGTCCAAGAAGGACGTCACGAATATCCGCAGGGCCTATCCGGGCGTTCCATCGGATATTTTTCCCTCCCATGACTCGTAAAAACCTTTGACCGGCAATAACGTAACAGCCATATGAAAAACGCAGCTTTTTTGGTCCTCATCGCGCTTTTAATGTTTGTCTCCGCGTGCCAGCAGCCGCAGCAGCCTACGGCGAACACGAATAATAATGCTTCTGGCGGCAAGGCCGACTGGGACGGTTATGTCGCGAAGTTTCTCGATGACTACTTCGCAGCTAATCCGCCATTTGCCGTCGCGCAGGGTAAGCATGAATATGACGGGAAGTTTCCTGATTGGAGCGACGACGGGATCAAAAAAGAGATCGCGCGGCTAAAGGGCGAGCGTGACAAGGTCACCGCGTTCAAGGACGCGGACCTCGACGAGCGGCAAAGGTTTGAGCGTGATTACGTGCTCTCGCAGATCGACAAAGACCTTTTTTGGGAGGAGACGGTCGATTACCCGCACACGAATCCGAACTACTACTCCGACGCGCTTGATCCCGACGTTTACGTCTCTCGCCCCTACGCGCCGCTCGAGCAGCGGATCAAGTCGTACACGACCTACGCCAAGAACGTCCCCGCCGCGCTTCAGCAGCTAAAGGGAACGCTCAAAACACCGATGCCCAAGGCACTCGTACACATCGCTCGCCAGACGATCGGAGGCCTCGCGGATTTTTACGGCAAGGATGTGGTCAAGGTATTCGAGCCTGTAAAGGACGAGCAATCTCAGAAAGACTTCAAGGAAGCGAATGACGGTGCGATCAAGGCTGTGAAAGACTTTGACGCGTGGCTCGGCGAGCAGGAAAAGACGGGCACTGATAACTTCGCACTCGGGGCCGATAAGTTCAAGCTGATGCTCAAGCAGACCGAGGGCGTGGATATCGACCTCGCCAAACTTGAGGATGTTGCGAAGGCAGACCTGCAGCGCAATCTTGACGCCCTTAAGACCGAGTGCGACAAATTCGCTCCCGGCAAGACTCTTAAGGAATGCACGCTCAAGGCATCCGCTGATAAGGCTCCTGGAACCGACGTAGTCGCTGCGGCCTCTGCTCAGCTCGGTGACCTGCGAAAATTCATCACCGATAAGGACATCGTTACAATTCCCGGTACAGAGGAGCTCAAGGTCGCACAGGCTCCGCCCTACAAGGCGTGGAACTTCGCGTACATCAACATTCCCGGTCCGTACGAAAATGGACTACCGAGCGTCTACTACGTGTCGCCGCCAAATCCGGCATGGCCAAAGGAGAAGCAGGAGTCGTACATTCCCGGCAAGGGAAGCCTGCTCTTCACAACCGTCCACGAGGGGATCCCTGGGCATTTTATTCAGTTTCTGCACGCCAACAGATCAAAATCTAAGTTTGGTCAGGTGTTCGTCGGCTACGCCTACGCTGAGGGATGGGCGCACTATTGCGAGGAGATGATGTACGACGCAGGCCTCGTCGGCACAGATCCCGAGATGCACATCGGCCAACTGATGGAGGCGCTCCTGAGGAACGTACGCTTCATCTCCGCGATCGGTCTCCACACAAAGGGGATGACGATCGAAGAGTCGAAGAAGATGTTCGTCGAGCAGGGAATGCAGGACGAGGGCTCTGCCGAGCAGCAGGCGAATCGCGGCACATTCGACCCGGCCTACCTCAACTACACGATGGGCAAGCTGATGATCAAAAAACTCCGCCAGGACTGGACGGCATCGCGCGGCGGCAACGCAGCGTGGAAGCAGTTCCACGATCAGTTCCTCTCGTACGGTGGACCGCCGATCCCGCTTGTGAGAAAGGCGATGATGGGGGCGAACGACACGGGCTCGCTTTTCTAAGGAGATGGCGGCCGAGACACAGCTACACGCTGTTCCGCACGAGTCTCACGCTCAGGAACTACTTGCGAGCGAGCGCACGTTTCTCTCGTGGATACGCACGAGCATCGCGATCCTCAGTGTTGGCTTCGCGATCATCAAACTGAGCGCCGCAACCTCTCTTGGCATGATAATGGTCGGCATCGCGGGTGCGATGTCGGCCATTGGTGCCTTCCACTACCGGAGGACGAATAAGAATATTCTGGAGGGCAAGGTTGAGTCGAGCAATTGGCTCGTGCTCTCGGTCTCCGCGACCGTTGTCCTGCTCTCAATTGCTGTTATCATTTATCTCGCCGCTGAGCCGGCTAGTAAGTGACGCAATAGGTGACAATGACGCAAGCACAACCAAGCTCCACGCTTTCAGACGCGATCCGAAAGCATAAAGAATTTCTTTTCCCAGCGGTCGCGACATATTATCAGGAACCGATCGCTCTCGCTCGCGGCGAGGGCGAGTATGTCTGGGACGATCAGGGCAATCGTTACCTCGATGCCTTTGGCGGCGTCTTGACGGTAAGCCTCGGGCACGCCGAGCCGCGTGTCGCAAAGGCCTGGGCCGATCAGGTCAACACTATCGCACACACCTCGACACTTTATGCCAATCAGCCGCAGGGCGATCTGGCGGAGAAGCTCGCCGAGATCTCGCCCGGCAAATTGAAAAAGTCATTCTTCACCAACAGCGGCACGGAGGCCGACGACACGGCGATACTCGCCGCAAAGATCGCGACGGGACGGAATGAGATCGTCGTGCTGCGGCATTCGTATGCAGGCCGCTCGGCGACTGCACTGTCGACGATCGGGCATTCGACTTGGAAGCCCATCGCATCACAGGTGCCGGGCATCGTTCACGCCCACGCGCCATATTGCTACCGGTGTCCATTCAACGCAACGCCCGATAACTGCGGCCTCGCGTGTGCGAATGACGTCGAGGAATTGATCCAAACGACGACGACCGGTGAGATCGCGGCATTCATGAGCGAGACGATCCTCGGTGTCGGCGGGTTTATCGTGCCGCCAAAGGATTATTTCAAGCGGGTTCACGAGATCACCAAAAACCACGGAGGGCTCTTCATCTCGGACGAGGTGCAGACCGCGTGGGGCCGCACGGGCGACAAGTGGTTTGGCATCGAGCACTACGGCGTAGAGCCTGACATCATCACCTCCGCAAAGGGTATGGGTAATGGCGTGCCAATTGGCTGGACGATCGCGACCGAGGAGGTGGCGAACAAATTCCCCGGACTCACGTTCTCAACCTTTGGCGGGAATCCGGTCTCCATGGCCGTCGGTCTCGCCGTGCTCAAGGTCATTGAGGACGACGATCTTCGCACCAACTGCCGCGTTGTGGGCGATCATTTCCACGAGCGGCTGCTCGAGCTGCAGCAAAAATACCCGATTATCGGCGATGTCCGCGGCATGGGCATCATGCAAGCCATCGAGCTCGTCAAAGATCCCAAGACCAAGGAGCCGAATCCGCAGGCCGTCCTCACTGTCTTCGAAGAAACAAAACGCCAGGGCGTCCTCATCGGCAAAGGCGGCCTCTACGGCAACGTCATCCGCACCGGAATGATGCTCAACACGACAAAAGACTCTGTCGATCAGCTCATCGCAGCGCTCGATGCAGGTCTCGCGCTCTGCTGATCGTATAAAACGTATGAGATCCATCCACGCGGGCGTGCTGGTCTTGTTCGCTGCTTTGGCGGTGCTCGGCCAGTCTGCCTATGAGAGACTGCGCGCGACGGGCGACCTTTTTGTTACTAACTACAACGCGTCCACGTACACGGTCATACAGGAGAGATTCAACGGCCAGATGAATGCTGCCGTTCCTCGGGACAAGCTTGCGGGCTTTCTCGATGGTTTGCACAAAGATCTGGGCCGGCTGGTGTCGATCGGCACACCGAATATGATCGGAGCGGGCGCCGCGCGTTTCGACGCAAATTTCGAGAAAGGCAAGATGGACCTGATCCTCGCCCTCGACGGTGAGGGAAAGATCGCCGGCCTGAGCATCCGGCCTCCCGCTCCTGTAAAACCGCGCAACACCTCGCGAAACAAGACCCCGCTCGATCTGCCGTTCAAAGGTGATTGGTTCGTTTTTTGGGGCGGTGACACGGTCGAGCAGAATTATCATCAGGACGCGGCTACCCAGCGTTTTGCCTTCGATATCTTAAAGGTCGACGCTTCTGGAAAGACGCACTCCGGCGATGGTAAGCGGAACGAGGATTACTTTGCTTTTGGGCAGGAGATCGTAGCCGATGCAGACGGTGTCGTGACCGATGTGGTGACCGGCGTCAAAGACAACGTACCGGGCATTTTGAACCCGCTAATGGCCGTTGGTAATTTTGTAATGATCCGTCACGCGAATGGCGAGGTCTCTGTTTTTTGCCACCTCAAATTCGGCTCTACCCGCGTCAAAGTCGGCGACACGGTCAAAGCAGGCCAGACGATCGGGCTGTGCGGTAACACCGGCAACTCGACCGAGCCGCATTTGCATTATCAGGTGCAGGGCTCAACGCTATTCGAGAACGAGAACAGCATGAAAGTGTTTTTCCGAAAGCTCATCCTCAAACGCGACGGCAAAACGGAAGAGCGGACCGAGTATTCCCCCGTCAAGGGGGACATCATAAGTCAGTGACTCAAAAGCCAATGGGAACCTTCTAAAGAACGGCCGCGTTGCTCTGCCGTCGATGATCACGTTGCCGAACACTTTTAACGATGGCAGAGCCGTCCACGCCATCGGGCGAGTTGATCCCTTCGTCTAGCTTGAGCTAAAAACGACTGACTGCTCCCGTTATGTTCAGCTTTCGCGTCACGATCGCGGCCGC
>JBJMGO010000387.1:0-2422 GCA_045807825.1 Pyrinomonadaceae bacterium
GCGTCTCGAGCATCGGCCGCAGTCGTGTGTAGAGCTCGTCGGTCTGCTCCTGTGCAGTGAGGCCATCGGGTGATACGCCGCCGACACCCTCGTGGATCTGCTCCTTTAGACCCGAGACACGGATCATGAAAAACTCGTCGAGATTTGTCGAGAAGATAGCGAGAAACTTTAGCCTCTCCAGAATCGGAAGAGTGTCGTCAAGAGCCTCGTTGAGGACGCGACGGTTGAAGTCGAGCCAACTCAGCTCGCGGTTAAAGAGCCGCGGCTCGCCGTGATGGCCGTTCTTGTGACCATTGCGGTGCCGGACCTCGGCGACAATGAGGCCTCCACTTTGCACAGCATTTGGGCTGTCCAGAGCCATAAGATAGAGCAATGCGAGGGCAGTTTAGTATAAAGGAAGCCCGCCTTGTTCCCAAGGTTTTGATGTTAACTCTTTGGAGGCGGGTTGCGGTATTCATGGGAGAATTGTGACCTTTGTCCCGAGGGTGACGAGCTCGTAGAGATCTCCTATCTCATTGTCTTTCAGCGCTATACAGCCATCGGTCCAGTCTTTATCCGTTCCGCCGCCGTGGATATAGATGCGGCCGCCGAGCGGCGTCTCCTGCGGGATCCAGTTCCGGTCGTTGAGGTCAAAGACGATCTGATTTCGAGTGTTTTCGTCAATAACGCCATTCGCAAGACCTGCGTCGACGGCCGCACGATCAGGGTAGCTGATGGCTAAGGAGAGGTGATGGCGGCTCTTTGGATTTTTGGCAAAGATAAAAAACTCGCCCTCGGGCGTACGGCCGTCGCCCTCACGTTCCTTTTGCCCGGACGGGGTTTTGCCGAGTGAAATGTCGTAGGAACCGACGAGGGTTTCGCCCTGATAGAGGTCGAGCTTGCGTTCGGATTTGCGTACGACGATGCTGTGATCGCCATCGCGGCGGTCCGAGACGGTGATCCTGCGCGGCTCGTCGCCCTCGCCCTCGATGCGGATCTTGATAACGTTCCCGACGAACTTGTGCTGCCCAAGCTTGTCCGCCCACTCGATAACAGCCACCGCCTCGCCGTCCTCGACGATCTCGTCAAGGCCTACGGAGGTCACAGGATCATGCCCATCCGCGATCCGCCAAAGATCGATATGGTAGACGGCGAACTTCTC
Organism: Pyrinomonadaceae bacterium; assembly: GCA_045807825.1. Lineage (GTDB taxonomy): Bacteria > Acidobacteriota > Blastocatellia > Pyrinomonadales > Pyrinomonadaceae > OLB17. The sequence goes on from JBJMGO010000387.1 coordinate 1,142, forward strand.
CGTATCATAACGATTTACCAACGTGAAGCTCGGGCTCGTGACCTCGTCGACATCAAATCCCAACGCGTCCAGAATGCCCTTCGTCAGCAGAGTCTTCCCTGCCCCAGGTCCGCCGTAGAGCAGCACGACATGACCAGGCTCAAGCGAGGAGCCGATCTGGCGGCCGAGCTCGAATGTATCGTCGGGTGATGCTGAGATTCGCTGCATTGATCTGATCTAGGGTGGTAGTTACCTGCTCAGCGGCCTCTGCGTCCCTCTCTGCGAACTCTGCGTTTTAACCGACTAAACCCAGAGTGCGCGGAGGCAGACGCAGAGATCGCCGAATCAATCGGGTGATGCATCGAGAGACTGAAACACTTCCACTAGGCAGTCGCGCACATCTGACGCGGTCATGACTCGTTTGCCGTACTTCTGCTCCGCGATGTCGCCAGCCATTCCGGCAATGTAGACGGCGGCGACGACAGTCTCAAATATGTCGATCTTCATCTGTACGGCCTGGGCGATAAAGCCGACTAGAATGCCAGTCAGCGTGTCACCGTTGCCGGCCTTGCCGAGGCCGGAGTTGCCGGTTGGGTTTACCACGACACGCCCGTCGGGTGCACCGATCAGGTTGCGTTCGCCTTTGAGGACAAGAATGACGTTGTACTTTGTCGCAAAGTCCCGAACGGCCTGTACGCGGTCCTTCAGCACCTCTTTGGCCTCCTCACCGTCGACACCCAGCAGCTTCTTGAACTCGCCCTCATGTGGCGTGAGGATCATTGGAGGGCGAGCATCCCTGCTCGCTTCTTCTTTCGGCCCATTCAGACCCCACGGCGACAACGCCGTCAGCCCATCCGCATCGATAACGACCGGCGTCTGCCGCTCCACAACGATCCGCCGCACGAACTGCTTTGTCTCGTCCTCTTTTGACGAGAGTCCGCTTCCGATGGCGACGGCATCGACATTCTTGAGAAACTCCTTGATCTCGTCTGCCGCCTTCTCCGCCGCGGAGCCCTGCTCGGTCTGCGATAAACCGCGGACCATCACCTCCGGCGTCACCCGCCCGATCACCCCGTCCCGCGAATCCTCCGGCACCGCCAGCGTCACCAACCCGACGCCCGACCTGATCCCCGCGTTCCCCGCCAACACCGCCGCTCCGGAGTAATCCCGCGACCCGCCAATGATCAAAGCGTGCCCGCGTTTGTTTTTGTAGGATGCGTCGGTGAAATTAGTTTTGGAGAGCCAGAACCCCGCATCCAAACGTTCTGAAACGTAGAGCTGCGAAACCTGTTCGTCAACCAA
>JBJMGO010000388.1:0-6209 GCA_045807825.1 Pyrinomonadaceae bacterium
CCGTCGGCGAACGGTCGTCGTGATAGGCGTTGGGGTCTTGGTGGCGCTCATATTGGGCACGGGTTTGCTTCTACGACCACGCCCGGCTCAAAGATCGTTGGATCCTTCAGCTGCCGGCATCAGGACTCTTGCCGTATTGCCGCTCAGGCCCTTGGATAGCGGGGATAATTATCTCGGTCTCGGCATCGCAGACGCAATGATCAGACGGATCAGTCAAACGGGAGACGTAACGGTGCGTCCGCTCAGCGCGGTAAGAAAGTACGTCAACGACGACACTGACGCCCTGGTGGCAGCACAGCAATTGAATGTGGAGGCCGTGCTCGAGGGGAGTATACAACGAACATCGGACAGGATACGGGCGAGTGTTAATTTGCTTCGCGTGAGCGACGGCACGTCGATCTGGTCAGACAATTTCGACATGCCGACTGCCGATATTTTCAAGATCCAGGACGAGGTCGCTCAGCAGGTAGTTTCAAAGCTGCGCCTAAAGCTCGACACTGCTCAACAAGAACTGTTGACCAAACGAGCCACCTCCGACCCGGTAGCGTACGAGTTCTATGTGAAGGGCATATACAGCCTGGACCTGCTGATAGCGAACGGATTCAGCGAAAAGGACGTCGCGCAAGCCGAGGCTACTGCCGAGCTATTCAAGCATGCGATCGCTGCCGATCCCAATTATGCTCTCGCTCACGCACAGCTTGCGATCGCTTATTCCCACACAGCGATGTTCATACAGCCGAATGATCCTGCCTGGGTAAGTAGGACGAGACAAGAGATAGCGACAGCTCAATCGCTCGATCCCGAACTCGCTGAAACCCGTATCGCCCGGTCGCTGCTCCTGTGGAGCTCGCATGAAGGGTGGCAAACCGACGACGCCATCCGGGAACTGCGGGCGGCCCAGCAGATCAACCCGAACGTGGGACATGACGCGCTCGCCTTGCTGTACCAGCATGCAGGCCTTGAGGATCTCGCAGCAGCCGAAATGCAACGTGCCCTGCAGATCGATCCAACGAGTGAATCCGTCAGACGTCTTTTTGTTGACATGGCGGACATAGTCGGTAAATTCGACGAGGGCTTAGCCGCTTCGCAGCGGTTTTTTGGAGACAACACTCCGGGACCGTTCTACTACATAGCGAACCAACGCCTCGACGAGGCGCAGAAGGCGATCCAGGAACTTTCTATCAAAGATCCTGACAACGCCTACCTACCGCAGGAACGAGCGCTATTATTTGCGTCGCAAAAGAACTTTCGTGCGGCCGAGGCTGAGATCCCAATGATCCTCTCCAAAATGCCGCTGAATAATCCCGCTTATCATCACGCGACGTTTCGGATCGCGTGTATCTACGCACTTGAGGGAAAGCAGGCGGAGGCCATTAAGTGGCTGAAGGAAACTGCTACGACCGGATTTCCATGCTATCCGCTTTTCGCGCGTGCCCATTCCCTCGATGGCATCCGAGGCGACCCCGCATTCATTGATTTCATGACAGAACAAAAGAGCTCCTACGACCGACGAGCAATTGAATTTGGAAGGTAAGATCAGGTCGTACCTCGAGAAGAATGAAACGCTGCCCCGAGTGCAGAAAAGATTACCTGGATGACAGCCTAATGTACTGTCTTGATGACGGTGCGCCGCTTGTCCAGGGCAATGTCGCGACTGAGCCGGCTACAGCGGTATTGTCATCGGGAGTTTTGCTGGGTGACAAGCCAACAGCCATCCTTGGCAAAACCGCGCCTACAGACGATGAGGTCAGATCAGAGAGTCACAGGAGATCCGGAATCCTTCACTCGCGTCTAACGTGGATACTCGCGGGAGTTGTCGCTGTCGCTCTTGCCGCACTCCTTCTCGTTGGGTTGTACAACCGCCACCCGGTGACAGAGGCAGCGGTGGTTCGATTCTCGATATTTCTGCCCGAGAAAGCGACGCTGCATATCAATTACGATATGCACAATCTCAGCATCTCCCCGGATGGCCAGCGGCTGGCCTTTGTCACCAACTTTGAGGGGCAAAGGAGGCTATGGGTGCGTGCGATCGATGCTCTCGAAGCGCAGGCGGTGCCTGATACGGAAGGTGCTTACTCACCTTTTTGGTCTCCTGACAGCAGAAACATCGCGTTTTTCGCCGGCGGCAAGCTCAAGCGGATCGACTGGTCGGGCAAGTCGCTGCAAACGATCTGCGAACTATCGAGTGAGGTCGAGACGTCCGGCACCTGGGGAAGCGATGGGGTGATCCTGTACACGGATAACACAGATAATGGGAACGAGCTATATCGGGTTGCTGCCTCAGGCGGAGCTCCCACCGTACTCGCAACGAACACAAAGCGCCTCAGCCGTTGGCCCCATTTCTTACCTGACGGCAGACATTTCCTGGTTTCCGAGTGGAACGATCCGACGAGCAGAGGAATTCATGTCGGATCGCTTGATTCCGCTGAGACCAAACTGTTGCTGCAGACGGCGCAGACACGGGTCGAGTATGCCAATGGGTATCTAGTTTTCGCACGCGAGGGCAGCCTATTAGCACAGTCTTTTGACGAGAAGACCCTGCAGCTCTCCGGTGAGCCGATCACGATAGTCGAACATTTCCCTTATTTTGACCAGACCGGCTGGGGCGAGTTTGCCGTCTCTGAGAATGGGGTTCTCACCTACCTGATCAAAAGACCTGCACTTCGGATAGCATGGCTCGATCGTACAGGTCGTGAGACCGGTCAGATCGGTGAGCCGGGTTGGTACGGGGAATTGCGTCTCTCTCCGGACGGTCAGAGGCTCGCCGTCACACGCTCGGATGAGCGCACGGCCTCCGGCGATATCTGGATCGAGGACCTGGCCCACGACACGGCTGCGCGATTTGCGTTTGGACCCAATGACGACAGCGGCGGCATCTGGTCTCCGGACGGCAAGCGTATCTCATACTTCTCCTGCTGCGAGGGTGAGTCGACGCCTCAGGTACTGGCGACACTCCGCATCAAAGACGTAAACGACAGCGGTAAGGGACAGACGCCTCTCGGCCCGGGCTTTCAAGTGCCGCAGGACTGGTCGCCCGACGGACGATCTATTCTTTTTACGCAATCTAGCGATGGGAGCTCGATCTCGAGTCTTTGGCTGCTGGCAACTGACGGAGCCACTCAGCCATCGCTCTTTCGCAAGAGCCCCTTTGCTGAGGACGAAGCTCGTTTTTCACCCGATGGCCACTGGGTAGCTTTCGAGTCAGACGAGACGGGGCGCAATGAGGTTTACGTAACTCGTACCGAACATCCGGAAGAGAAATGGCGCATCTCCACAGGCGGCGGGCGAAGCCCCGTGTGGAGACATGACGGAAAAGAGCTATTCTTCCTAACCCCTGACAAGACCGTAATGGTGGCTGCCGTCAAGGGCGGCGAGCCCTTCCAGTCGGGTACGCCGGCCGCACTGTTCCAAAATGATTCGATACACTCCTACGATGTGTCGGGGGATGGTCAACGCTTTATCGTCAGCAGCAGCAGCCGAGCCACACAGGCCCAGAGCGCTCCCTTCGCCGTTGTGATGAACTGGACGGCAGAGCTGAAGCATAAGCAATGAAACGCTGTCCTGAATGCCGCCGCGATTATTACGACGAGAGCTTGATGTACTGTCTCGATGACGGTGCCGCGCTGCTTGATGGGCCGGGGAGCCAGGACGACACGGCAACGGCCATTTTGGCAGATAGCGCGGGCAGCGAGGCTCCGACAAGGAACCAGCCGCAGCGAAACCGTGAATCGTCCACAACACCGTTGACGGCTCAGGCGAGTGGCGTCAGTCCGCGGGCAAAACTTTTGGGCGCACTAATTCTGGTGCTGGTGATCATCGTGGCCGGGGCTTTTTTGGCCTATAGATATATGGGCAATCGCGACCGGCCGATACAGTCGATCGCGGTCCTCCCATTTCGTAATGAAAGCGGAAACCCGGACGTCGAGTATTTATCGGACGGGATGATGGAATCATTGATAAACAGCCTTTCGGCGCTCCCAAACTTGAGCGTTAAGGCCCGCAGTTCAGTTTTCCAGTACAAAGGCACCGAGACTACGCCGCAGAAAATCGGTTCGGATCTATCGGTCCAGGCCGTACTCAATGGCCGAGTAGTGCAGCACGGCGATGATCTCGTTCTCTATCTCTCCCTTGTTGATACAAACAGCGGAAACCAGATCTGGGGCGATGAGTACGATCGTAAACTGACCGATATTCTCCTGCTTGAGCGGGAGGTCACAAGGGACGTCTTGAATAAACTGCGTCTCAGGCTAACGCCAGCAGATGAGCGGATCCTTACCAAGAACACCACTGTCAGCCCCGAGGCATATCAGCTGTATTTAAGAGGCCGCTTTCATGTTTTGAAAGTTACCGCGGCCGAGATACAAACAGGGATCTCGTATTATCAGCAGGCGATCCAGATCGACCCGAACTTTGCTCTTGCTTACGTCGGCATAGCGGATGGATACCGTTCCCTCGCGATCGGTGCAGAGATGGAACCGGGTGAATTTATGCCAAAGGCGAAGGCCGCGGCACTAAAGGCCATAGATATCGACGACGGCCTCGCTGAAGGCCATGCGGTCCTTGGATTTATTATCTTTTGGTACGACTGGGACTGGAATGCCGCCGAGCGTCAGTTTAAGCGTGCGTTAGAGCTTGATCCGAACAGTGCCGAAGCCCATCTTGCGTATGCTCACCTGCTATCGAATATTGGCCGGTCCGATGAGGCGCTGGCCGAAGCCAAAAAGGCGATCGACCTCGATCCGCAGAATCTGAGGACAGCTGTATTGGAAGGGCAATTCCTGATGCATGGAGGCAAGCTCGATGAAGCGATCGATAAACTCCGGAAAGTAGCAGATTCCGATCCAAGCTACTGGTTCCCGCATAGTTTTCTTGCGAGTGCATACATAGAGAAGGGAATGCTTCCCGAAGCCATCGCTGAAGGGCGTAAGGCAACGCAGCTGTCCCCTAACCAAACTATAGGTCCGACCTTTGAGGCCTTTGCCCTTGCCAAGTCCGGAGATCAGGCAGAGGCTCGCGCCCGCCTCGCCCTTCTGATAGATCTTTCGGCTAAACGATTTGTGCCGCCCTATCATATTGCGCTCGTCTACTGTGGGCTCAGGCAGAATGACGACGCCCTGCAATGGCTGCAGCGGGGCTATGAGGCCCGCGATCCGAAGATGGTCTTTCTAAAGATCGAACCAAAATGGGCGGGCCTTCGCTCGGACCCGAGATTTCAGGAGCTGATCAAGCGGATGAACTTTCCCGACTAGCGCGCGGAATACAGACAGCGGCCGCATTATGCCCGAGGCAGCAGGCGCAGATTTGCCTTTCCTTTTGGGCGATAAGGCACTAAAATTCCTTATCTCCTCGTGCAACTGGTTTTTGGGGATAGCACATCATAGCGGCAGCAGAAGTTATACAATCAGGCACCGACTTAGGAGTGAGTATGGATCCACACTCGGCGGCGGCGATAGAGCAAGAGGCCGCCTTTGGCGTCGAGTTAAGCGCACCGGTCAGCGTAATAGCCCCGGTCAGCGAAGCTGCGCTTGCGGAGTTGTCGCCTAACACGCCTGATTTTGAGCTTTGCCAGAGGGCGGCGGCGGGCGACCTGTCGGCGTTTGAGCTGGTGTACGAAAAGTACCATCGCCGGACGTACAGCTTGTGCCTGAGGATGACGGCGTCGCAGACAGAGGCCGAGGACCTGACGCAGGAAGTTTTTATTCAGCTCTTTAGGAAGATCGGTTCGTTTAGAGGCGATTCGGCTTTCTCGACCTGGCTGCACCGCTTGACGGTCAACCAGGTGCTGATGCACTTTCGCAGGCGGAGCGTAAAGAACGAGAAGACGACCGAGGAAGGCGAGATGCCAGAGCAGGCCGTGACCGGCTCCGCGAATCCCAACCGAATGGCGGTCGTCGACCGCATCGCGCTCAAGAACGCTATCTCGCAGCTCCCGAAAGGGTACCGCACGGTATTTGTGCTGCACGATGTTGAGGGATTCGAGCATGAAGAGGTCGCCCGCATCATGGGGATCAGTGTCGGCACTTCGAAATCGCAGCTGCACAAGGCACGGCTAAAGCTGCGCGGATTGTTGCTGCAAGAGAACGGGTAGGAATAAACCACGAAACTACACGAAAGAGCACTAAATCTTTATTTGGTGCTTTTCGTGCTTTTCGTGGGCAAATCCTGACCGTAAGGGGCAACTATTCGGGGGGTCGGACAATCTAGTAGAG
>JBJMGO010000389.1:0-4568 GCA_045807825.1 Pyrinomonadaceae bacterium
AGGTCGTTAGACCCGATCGAGTAACCGTCAAAAACCTTTAAGAACTCATCCGCAAACACCACGTTAGCGGGAAGTTCGCACATCGCATAGATCTCAAGGCCATTTTCGCCCTGTTGAAGCCCATACTCGGCCATCAGGGCGATCACTTTCTCGCCTTCCTCGACCGTCCGGCAAAACGGGATCATCGGTTTGATGTTCGTCAGCCCCATATCCTCGCGAGCACGGCAGAGCGCCTGACACTCGAGCTTGAAGCCAGCCTTGTAGCGGTCGTCGTAATATCGTGATGCGCCGCGGAATCCGATCATCGGGTTCTCCTCGATGGGCTCAAACTCCTTGCCCCCGATGAGCATCGCGTACTCGTTGGATTTGAAATCCGACATCCGGACGATCACCGGCTTCGGATAAAAGGCACAGGCGATCCGGCCGATGCCCTCGGCTAACGACCTGACAAAAAATTCCTTAGGGTCTTCTTCCTTAATGCGGTCGGCGATGGTGTCGATATCGGCCTGACGCTTAAGGTTCGGGTAATTGACGAGAGCCATCGGGTGAATACCGATGTGGTTGTTGATGATGAACTCAAGGCGTGCAAGACCGACGCCGTCATTCGGCAGACGCGACACATTGAACGCATGGTCAGGGTCGCCGACATTCATCATGATCTGCGTCTTAGGACGGACCTTGTCGCTGATCTTGTGCTTCTCGACCTTGTAGTCGATCTTGCCGTAGTAGATGTTGCCGCGCTCGCCCTCGGCGCAGGACACGGTGATCGGAGCACCGTTTTTTATCTTTTCCGTACCGTCGCCGGTGCCGACAATGCACGGGATGCCAAGCTCACGGCTGATGATCGCACTGTGGCACGTGCGGCCGCCGCGGTCAGTGACTATGGCTGAGGCACGCTTCATGATCGGCTCCCACGCGGGGTCGGTCATTGAGGTGACGAGGATCTCGCCCTCTTTGAATGACGTGAGCTTAGACGAGTCGAGCAGCACATGGGCGTTGCCCTGACCGATCCTCTCACCGACCGCGACGCCGCTCACGAGGGGCGTGCCGTGGATTCCCGTGAGCTTGTATTTCTCGATAACGCTGTCAACTGTTCTTTGGCCGTGGATCGTCTCGGGCCGGGCCTGCAGAATGACGAGATCGCCGGTGATGCCGTCCTTTGCCCACTCGATATCCATCGGCTGTGAGCGACCTGCGAGCTTTGAGTAGTGCTCCTCGATCTTGCATGCCCAGTCGGCGAGTTGGAGCACCTCAAATCCCGCGAGGCAGAAGCGATTTCGCTGCGTTGCGACGACATCGCGAACTTCCGTTCCAGCACCGTCGTCGGCGAAAACCATCTTCACCTCCTTGACGCCGAGCTTGCGCGTAACAATGGGACGGAATCCGAGCTTGAGCGTGGGCTTAAAAACGATCCATTCGTCCGGCGTCGCCATTCCCTGCACGACCGCCTCGCCCAAGCCCCACGCGCCGTTGATCACAACGACGTCACGAAAGCCGCTCTCGGTATCGAGCGTAAACATTACGCCCGAGCACGCGATATCGGAGCGCACCATCGGCTGAACCGCGATGGAGAGTGCAACGTCAAAGTGGTCGAAATTCTTTGCCGTGCGATATGAGATCGCGCGGTCGGTCCAAAGCGACGCGTAGCATTGATGACATGCGTCGATGATCGCTTTCTCGCCCTTTACGTTGAGGATCGTATCTTGCTGACCGGCGAAGGAAGCGTCCGGCAGGTCCTCTGCAGTAGCGGATGATCGGACCGCAACCTCAAAATTCTTTTTGCCTATGCGCTCACCCAAGCGGAGATATGAATCGTGGATCGCTGCCTGGATCTCCTCAGGAAATGGCGCGTCAAGGATGGCCTGCCGAGCTGCGGCTCCGACACGCGCTAATTCGTTGAGGTCATTTACGTCGAGTCCTTTGAGCAATTTTTGCAGCTCTTTTTTCAATCCCGCATGCTCGAGCAGGCGTTCATATGCGTAGCTCGTCGTCGAGAACCCATCTACCGCCCGCACACCCTGCTGCGTCAGCTCGCGAAACAGCTCACCGAGCGAGGCGCTCTTGCCGCCCACAATTGCGACATCGCCACTGCCCACTTGGCTGAAATCGAGTACGTACGGTTTTGTATTCACGGTCTTTGTCGTATCAGGCATACCGGTAAACAAACTCCTAAATCAGGTGTCGTTTCAGGGTAGCCTGAGCCTCTCGCAGGCTCTGTAGTGCCGAATACGATTGCTCCTAGAAGCGGATCACTGCGTCCGGTCCGCCCTCTACATGAACGGTGTCGACAAACCGAATGCTCTTTGAATCCGTCGTCATCACGACCGAGTGAGTTCGCTTGCCGGCTCCAAAGAATCGCACGCCGCGGAGCAAGGCTCCATCAGTGACGCCGGTCGCGGCAAAGATAACACGCTTTCCGGGTGCGAGATCGTTAGTGTCGTAGATCTTGTTGGCATCGCTGATGCCCATTGCCGCGAGACGTGCCATGACCTTCTCGACCGGCGGAACCTTTGTGCGATCTACGCCGAGACGCTCGGGATCGAAAACGAGCTTCGCCTGGATCTCGCCATTGAGGCACTTCATCGCCGCCGCGGTGATCACTCCCTCCGGCGCACCGCCGATACCCATTAGGGCGTGAATGTTGGTGCCCGCGACCGCAGCCGAAATTCCAGCTGAAAGATCGCCATCAGAGATCAATCGAATTCGCGCACCCGCCGCACGAACGTCATTGATGAGCTTTTTGTGCCGGCCGCGCTCGAGACAGATGACGGTAAGGTCCTCAATGTCCCGGCCCAGTCTGCGTGCGATGTTCTTGAGATTTTCTTCGACAGGAGCATCGATATCTACGGCGCCTTTGCACGAGGGGCCGACGACGATCTTGTCCATGTAGATGTCGGGTGCGTTGAGCAGGCCGCCCCGTTCGGCCGCAGCGAGGACGGCTATCGCATTGTTAGCTCCGAGGGCGCACAGATTGGTGCCCTCGAGCGGATCGACAGCGATGTCGACCTCGGGAAATTGCTTCCGTGCTTCATCGGGAAAATCGCCGCCGCCGACCTCTTCCCCGATATAAAGCATCGGCGCCTCGTCGCGCTCGCCCTCGCCAATGACGATGCGGCCGCGCATCGGCACCGAATCCATAGATTCGCGCATCGCCTCGACCGCGACGTGGTCGCTGTGCTTGCGGTCGCCTTGGCCCATGGTCTTTGCAGACTCGATCGCCGCAGCCTCGGTAACGCGCAGGAAATCGAACGCTAACTCACGTTCAGCTTTGATGTTTTTCATGCCCTCCGGTAGCTATAAACACGCTTGTCTAAGTTGTAGATAGGACGAGTTTAGCACTACCCCCAATTCATTTGACAAGATAGGGCCGGAATATTACGGTTTAACTTTGCCTTTAGAGCGCCCGCTGCTGCTGGGGCCGGATCTTATGACCTACGTCACCACAACGCCCTGCGTTGATTGTAAATATACGGATTGTGCGGCGGTGTGCCCGGTTGAGGCCTTTCATGAGACGCCCGACCGACTGCTGATCAACCCCGATACCTGCATTGACTGCGATGCTTGCCTGCCGGAGTGTCCGGTCGAGGCGATCTACTCAGATATGTCGATCCCAGAGGAATATTCTGACTGGCTCGAAAAGAATGCCGAGGCCGCAAATTTTCCGATCATCTCCACAAAGGAGCCCGCACTGATGGGGCCGGGCTGCAAAGGACCGCCCGAGGCGTAACCTCTTTCCTTACTTTCATCCAAAGGACGGTTTCGGCCGTCCTTTTCTTTTTCGCCACAACAAGGAACGTTTAGCCCTTTGCGCATTTCTATCGTTGAGGCTTGTCGCCTCGATAGGCTATGCACGACGGCACTAACGGTCGACGACCCCAAATAACAACTTTGCCTGCCTCCAGTCAGGTAAAGGTATTGGTCCTTTTCGGCACGCGACCGGAGACCATAAAGCTCGCCCCCGTCATTCACGAGCTTAAACGCCGCAGTTTTGAGACGCTGGTCGTCTCGTCGAGCCAGCACAAGCAGCTTTTAACGCCTTTTCTTGAGTCGCTGGACATCCGCGTCGACCGCGACCTCGGCGTGATGAAAAAAAACCAAACGCCGAATGACGTCTGTTCTCGCGTCGTCGGGAAGCTCGACACGATACTTGCTGCCGAGCAGCCGGACCTGATCCTCGTACAAGGTGACACCACGACCGCACTCGCCGGCGCATTGGCAGGATTTAACCGCAAGATCGCTGTGGGCCATGTTGAGGCGGGACTTAGATCGGGGAATCTGATGTCCCCGTTTCCTGAGGAGATGAACCGTCGGCTCATCTCGCAGATCGCGACATTTCACTTCGCCGCAACCGAACGCAATCGTCGCCTGCTGCTCGCCGAAAACATAGCGGCCACGAGCATCTTTGTTACCGGAAATCCGGTCGTCGATGCACTCAAGGGTATGCTGAAACGGCTAAAGCCGACCACCAAAATTCAGCTGCTGATCGATGCAACGAAAGGCAAGAAACGCCTGCTGTTGACAACGCACCGTCGTGAGAGCTTTGGCACTGCGATGACCGCAAATCTCAA
>JBJMGO010000390.1:0-10339 GCA_045807825.1 Pyrinomonadaceae bacterium
CTGCGTCCAGCTATCTATGGATGGCTCGGCGGCCTATCCGGATGGGACGATAAAGGTCGTTTGTGTCGACTCAAGACTAGGTGTCCGAGCGCGTCCGGCGGATGTCTTTACAAATGTTGCAGGCCTGACGACGATGGTGAAAAGCGCGCAGGAGAAGGAGCGACACGATGCCATCCTGCGGATCAAAAAGGAGGAGCCCGATCTTGAGGACCCGGAGCAGTTGTTTGGGCTAAAGCGCTTCACGTCTAAGGACCTTGATGGTTACGAGGTTAGCGACAAAGGAGTGACATTCCACTACGATTACGAATTCGTCCACGCCGCACGGTCGCTCGAGCCCGACGGGATATTCTTCTACAACTGGGCACAACTACGGCGGTACATAAAAAAGGGCGGTTTGCTGACCCGTGTCGCTCGTTAATATACTTTTGGACAGATGAGTGAAAGGAAGATACGTGTCCTTGTTGCGAAACCCGGTCTCGATGGCCATGACCGCGGCGCTAAAGTGATCGCCCGCGCACTCCGTGACGCCGGGATGGAGGTCATTTACACTGGGCTTCGCCAGACGCCGGAGATGATAGCGTCCGCGGCGATGCAGGAGGATGTCGATGCGGTTGGTATATCGATCCTTAGCGGTGCTCACAAGACCCTTTGCCCGCGAATAGTCGACCTCCTTCGTGAGAATGGTATGGACGATACGCTCGTGCTCGTCGGCGGCATAGTCCCGCAGGAGGATATTCAGCCTTTGAAGGATCTGGGCGTGTCCGAGATCTTTTTGCCGGGAACGTCAACAGAAGATATCGTCAGCTTTATTCGGTCGCACGCTCCACAACGATAGGTAATGCAGATTACTCTCGTGTGGTCCGGAGTTCAGGTAAGCTCATGAGGTACAAACCACGGGAGGGTGAGATGAAGGTTGTGAAATTTATTTTTCTCGCAGTAGTCTTGGCGGCTATTCCAGCGGTCACATCGGGTCAGGTTGTGGACAAAACCAAAGATGCGGTAAAGACGGCGGCTGACAAGACAAAAACCGGCACTGAAAAGGTGGTCGACAAGACAAAGACGGGTGCGAAGACAGTCGCCGATAAGACGAAGACGGGCGCCGAGACGGTGGCGGATACAACTACCCAGCACGCTAAGCCCATCGCCCGCAAAACCTATAGAAAAGGCCGGTATGTCACTGTGACGACCTATCGCCACGGTAAGAAGTACACGCACAAGGTGTGGCGAGCGACAAAACGTACTTCTAAAAAGGTGGCTCATAAAACGAAGAGGGTGGTCGTCGGTCCAGATCATCCGAAACCATAGGGTCGATCGAGTCTGATATGAAGAGGCGTTCCTCAGAGGGGCGCCTTTTTTGCGTATAATCGGAGTCAATGAAAGAAACTGTCCGCGTTGCCGGAGGGCAAGGCTTTTGGGGCGACCTACTCACAGCTCCCGTCGATCAGGTGAGAAAAGGACCGATCGATTACCTGATGCTCGACTATTTGGCCGAGGTCACGATGTCGATCCTGCAAAAGCAGCGAGCGCGTGACCCGCAGGCAGGCTACGCGAGGGATTTTGTATCGCTGATGCGTGAGATCCTGCCGGATTGCGTCGAGAAGGGAATTAAGATTCTCTCAAATGCCGGCGGTGTGAATGTCCCCGGCTGTGCGTCCGCGATAGCCCAGGTTGCACGGGAGCTCGGCCTCGAGGGCAAGGTAAAGATCGGCGTGGTCACCGGTGACGACGTGCTTGAGAAGCTGGACCGATGGCTTGAGCAAGGCATCCGGATCAACTCGATGGATACCGGCGAGTCACTGGCTGCTATCCGCGATAAGGTCCAATCAGCCAACGTCTATCTCGGGGCTGCTCCGCTCGTTGAGGCGCTCGGGAAAGGTGCGAACATCATAGTCGGAGGCCGCCTGACGGACACAGGTTTGACGCTTGCACCTTTAGTACATGAGTTCGGCTGGTCGTTCGACGACTGGGACAAGTTCTCTGCCGGGACGATCGCCGGGCACATTATTGAATGTGGGGCTCAGTCCTCGGGCGGGAACTGCCAGTACGATTGGCAATCGATTCCGGAGATGGCGAACATCGGATTTCCGATCGTCGAGGCATCGCCAAACGGAGAATTTGTCGTTACCAAACACGAAGGCACGGGCGGCCGCGTAAGTGTCCAATCTGTCAAAGAGCAGCTCCTCTACGAAATGGGCGATCCGCACTCGTACATCACGCCGGATGTCGTCGCGGATTTTGCCAGCATTCATCTTGAGCAGGCCGGCGATAATCGCGTTAGGGTCTTTGGCATCACAGGACATCCGAAGACTCAATTCTACAAGGTCTCCATCGCGCATTCCGATGGATGGAAGAGCGTCGGAACGCTTGTCTATTCCTGGCCCGACGCGTACGCAAAGGCGCAGGCGGCGGACAAGATCCTGCGCGAGCGGCTAGAGAGGCTCGGGCTCAAATTTGACGTGATCCTGACGGAATTTGTCGGCGTGAACGCAACGCACGGGCACCTCGCCGGCGAGCCATCACCCGATATCCCCGAGGTCCAGCTCCGCATCGGCGTCCGTGGTCACAATAAGGCCGATGTCGAACGCTTTACCAAAGAGATCGCACCGCTCATCCTCACGGGCCCTCCTGGCGTCACAGGCTTTGCTGGCGGTCGTCCAAAGGTCGAGGAGATCATGGCCTACTTTCCCGCGTTGGTACCGAAGGATTTGGTGGAGACGAAGGTTGAGATCGTGGAGGCTTAAGTCATAAGCCAGGGGATGATGCAAATAATCGCCATCGACGCGAGGAACACAACAAAACTTACTTGAATCGAGAGCCAGACGTAGTACCAACCTGGATTGCTTTTCTTGTAAATCTTTGACACCCGTCCCTTATAGGCCCACCCTTCACGGAACCCTCTGTATGTTTGCATGGCCATCGCGAAGGCGGCGGCTCCGAAAAATAGAGACCATATAGGGCCGGATGGAAATGGCCGCGGATCCTGAGGCATGATATGAGCCGTTACTTCTCCAAAAACTTGGCAATACCGCTCTTACAGTCCTCGGTCATGCGGGCGCGGGCATTGGTCTCGACACCGTTGGCGATCGCCGTCGCGAAGTCGTCTGCGTCGATGTCGTAGAGGAGTCCTTTTGTCATTGCGACGGCTGAGCCGCTGAGCTTGGCGTAACGTGAAGCGTATTCGATGGCGGCGGAGTCGAACGGTTCATCTTCAAAGATGGCGTTCACGAGGCCGATTTGCTCACCTTGTACGGCAGAGAACTCGGCGCCGAGCGTCAGCAGCTCAAAGCTTTTCTTTTCGCTTAAATTGCGTCTCAGAATGGCCGCGACCATAGCAGCCACGAATCCGATCTTGACCTCGGGAAAGCCGAACGTCGCCGATCTTGCCGACACGACCAGATCGCAGCCGAACGCCAATCCGCAACCGCCCGCGAGCGCGCGGCCGTGAACGGCGGCGATCACGGGGTGTCGAATCTTCCGGATGAGCTCGAACAACTCAGCAAGTTGACGGGCGTCCTCGACGTTCTCCTCGTACGACGCCGTTGCGATCTTTTGGATCGACGACAGGTCCGCGCCCGAGCAAAAGTCTTTACCGGCTCCGCGGATCACCACCGCACGCACAGCTTCGTCAGCATCCGCCTCTCGAAGAGCGATCTTCAGTGCTGAGATCAACTCGTCATTGAGCGCGTTGCGTTTCTCGGGGCGGTTGAGCTCCAGGATACGGACCGATGCTTCGTTGATGATGTTGAGTGCCGTCATTCCCTAGTGCTCAGCGGACTCAGCGTCAATCTCTGCGGCCTCTGCGTTCATCGAAACTTAAACGCAGAGGCCACAGAGGGGACGCGGAGGACACAGAGATCAATACATCTTTGCCGCTCGATCGACCTCGGCGGCGAATCTGTCTAGTGTCGCGGCGATGATCTGGATCTCGGCTTGTGCCTCTGTCCAATTGCGCTGCTCGATGGCCTCGCGGACGCCGGGAAGGGTTTTTACGCCGTATCCAGTGTAGAAGCCGGGTGCGTAGATCTGGTGTCTAAACCAATCACGCCGGGGCAGTCCCTCAGAGGAAGTCAGATCACGCTCTGTTTTGATGAGAATCTCGTCAAGTGCCTTCTGACGATCAGCTGACGGAAGATGACCCTTGGAGGCATTCTGGTACTTGCGGGCCGCGTCGTTGACACGGTCTAAAGCCTTTCGAAGAGGTGTGAAGTCGATATTAGGCACCGCATCCTTTTGGCGAGGAGCGATGTGAGTCTCGGTCGGATCCTGCACCGCCTGCCAGGTGCCGTTTTGGACCATCTCGTTCATAGAGTTGGTCTCGTCTCGCATGTTATCCGTCAGCTTTGTGACCTCATTCACGTATGTCCCAACCGTATCTGCGAAATCGGTGAATTCGAACGGCAATGTGTCCGCATCCGCAAGTCGCATTACGGCGTGGCCGCAGACCTTTGACATCGCGACGCCATAGATGTTGCCAGGATCGATGAACCGCTGAAAATGCGCAAATGAATCGTAGATCGAGTGATACGAGCCTCCGCCGTCCTCACCGCCAAAGCCAATATTCATCGACGCTATACCGAGGTGCTGGATAAACGGCGTGTAGTCTGAGCCCGAACCTAACGCGGAGATGCGAAGGTCAGGTCTCTCCATGATCTCCTTCCGCGTCTGCGGCGAGGCATTGACTGTGCGATTCGCACGCGCACGCTCCCACACACTCATCTTTGTCTCAGGATCGGGAATGTCCTTGCCGACCTCATTTATGAATTTCTCAAGTGTGTGAGAACCCTCCATTCCGAGAAAGCCGCGGCCGTTTGTGTCGGTGTTGATGTAAACAGCACCTTTTTGTGCGAGCTCCTCGGCGTGGGTCTCGACCCACTCGGTAGAGCCGATGAGACCCTCCTCTTCGGCGTCCCACGCACAAAAGACGATGGTGCGTTTTGGTTTCCAGCCGCTCTTTGAGAGCTGTGCCATCGCCTTTGCCTCGGCCATCATCGCGACTTGGCCGCTCAGAGGGTCCTCGGCACCATTCACCCAGCCGTCCTCATGATTGCCGCGGATGATCCATTCGTCTGGCCGCTCACTGCCGGGCATTTTTGCGATCACGTCATTGATCGTCTTCATGTCCCAGTTGAACTCCAGCTTCATGTGCACCGTCGGCGTCTTGCCGCCAAAGTGATACGTTGCCGGCAAGGCACCACGCCATGCATCGGGCACGACCGCGCCGTCTAGATTCCTGAGAAGCGGCAGTGCATCGCCGTACGATACGGGCAGAACCGGGATCTTTGTCAGTGTCGGAGCGGACTTGATCGGAATCCGCGGCGCATTTTTGGTCGCACCGATGCCTTTGGTCAGCGGATCGCCCGGATAGAGCGGCATGTCCATAACGGAGCCGCGTTGGACGCCATTCTCGTTGCGATATGCGCCTTTGGGATAAACGTCGCCTTGATAGTAGCCGTCGTCCTTTGGGTCAGAGTAGATGATGCAGCCGATAGCGCCGTGCTCCGCGGCGACCTTGGGCTTAATGCCCCGCCACGAGCCTCCGTAGCGAGAGATCGCGATCTTTCCCCTAACGTCGATACCCGCCTCGGCAAGCACGTCGTAGTCCTGGGGACGTCCGTAATTTACGTACACGAGTGGCCCGGTCACATCTCCGTCGATCGAATACGCGTTATATGTCGGAAGCTGTTCCGACTGCTGATCTGACGTCGGGTCACTAGGGATGGCTGGCTCCTGGAGTTTCATGCGGTACCTCTCAGGTGCCGTCATCTCTACGAGGCGCGTCTTTGGAGTAGGGAAGAGGACGTCAAAAGACTCGATCTGCGTGTCATATCCCCAAGACCGAAACTGTGCCGCGATAAACTCCGCATTGTCCTTGTCGTACGCTGACCCAAGATGATGGGGCCGCGCGGAGAGACGCTTTTGCCATTCCGTAAGGTCGTGCGCGTTGAGATACGAGTCGAACTTCACCTCGGCGGAACGCTCGGCGGCAGCGGAGTCGTTCGCAAATCCCATCAGTGGACCGCTGCTCTGGGCGAGCGGCTGAAGTACGAACGAAAAGACAATTAGCGGCGCGATGAGTCCGCGAGAAAGATTGCGCAACATTGGACCTCCGGTTTGTAGCAAAAACGATATGAAACGGAGGTATTGTAGAGCAATTCGGCCAGATGGGTAAAACGGCGGGATCAGTCGGCGAGAAATTCGCGGATCACGCGGGTGACCTCATCTGGGGCCTCTTGCTGCACCCAATGTGCGCTCGTTGGTATGCGGTGCTCGCGGTAAGGTCCGGCCACGGAGTCTCCGACCCCCTTGACCGTCTGCGGCAGGATCGCGTGGTCCTTTTCGCCGTATATGAAAAGTGTTGGTGCTCCGACTTTTTTCTCGATAGTTTTATTAGCTGAGCCGGAACGTCCCGGAAAGTTGGCCCGATAGTAGTTGATCATCGCGGTGAGAGCGCCTGGTTGACGCCACCCGTTTTTGTAAACGCCAACATCCTCCTGAGTAAAAACTCCTCGTGCTGCTGTTGTACTGCACAATGCCCCCTCGAGCAGCGCGTAGTCATTACTCCTAGCGAACCACTCCGGCAGCCACGGCAATTGAAAGAAGAGCATGTACCAACTCGCGGCAAGCTGCGCGAATGAGAGGTTCCGCTTCCAAACGTGCATCGGCGGGACCTGGAGGACTATCAGCTTTGAGACAAGCTCCGGATGATTCATCGCGAGTGACCAGGCAATGGCCGCTCCCCAGTCATGGCCGACGATCACGGCCTTGTCCTGACCGAAGTGGCGGATCAGCTGCGCGACGTCCGAAGTGAGTCGATCGATGCGATATTCCCCAAGACCCGCGGGTTTATCAGACAAGTTGTACCCGCGGAGATCCGGAGCAACGACAAAGTATTGATCGCCTAGAGCGTCCAATTGATGCCGCCACGAGTACCAGCACTCAGGAAAACCGTGCAGCAGGATGACGAGCTTTTCACCAGAGCCGGCAGCAGCGTAGTACAGCCGCACTCCGGGAAGAGACGCGTATTCAAAGCGGATCGTCACGCGAAGCTATGTGGGGGCACAAGAACCACTAACGATAGTCCACCGGGAATACCTTGCCCGCTTCTTCCGGGGTAAGCTTGTACCCGAGAATAGCCGCGGCGCGGGCGAGTACGGGATCCCTTTTAGCCGCGAGATCTGTGGCAGTTGGAATGATATGCTCGTCGGGCTCGACTCCGACCTTCTCGATACTCTTGCCATCTGACATGACGAGATCCGCGACCGTGACGCTAGTGCCAAAAGGTACGACCACATCGATCCCGACCTGGTCCGGGAAGAAGAGGGATTCCATCACCGCTCCCTCGGAGCGGTCGCCGAGTACGACGCCTCGTTTTTCGAGCTGAATGACTCTCGCGAGGATCTCGGCACCGGATGCAGAGCTGCTGTCGATAAGGACTACGATCTTACCCGCGTACGCGTCCTTTCCGATAGGCTTTGCCATAACTTCTTTGGTGCCCTTTCGCTTCTTTTCATCGAAGAGTTTAACCGGGG
This sequence comes from Pyrinomonadaceae bacterium, assembly GCA_045807825.1. Classification (GTDB taxonomy): domain Bacteria; phylum Acidobacteriota; class Blastocatellia; order Pyrinomonadales; family Pyrinomonadaceae; genus OLB17. The sequence goes on from JBJMGO010000390.1 coordinate 7,530, forward strand.
TCGGGAAAAGATTGCCTATAACCCGGGCTACAGTATCGACGCGTCCTCCGCCATTGCCGCGTACGTCGATTATCATTGCAGGAAACTTTTTGGCCTTGGCCACAATGCCGTCTACCCGTTCCGGGTCGAGCATAAAGTTCGGCATCCTCCAAATAAACGCCTCGCGAAATACCTGGCTTGTATACTGCCGCTGCTCCTTGTCGTAGCTGTCCTCTTCTTCCCGCAAATAGCTGTTGAAATCTACGTCATCGGTGAGATCAGTCAGCTGCTTGCCTGCGGTTACGTTAGGCGTGACAACGTATTCTGCTTGGCTGCCGTCCACCTTGAGGACCTTCAACTTAAGCGCAGGCTGGGGTCGAAGGATAAAAAAGTAGTACGAAAGTTTCCAAACCAGATCACGCGTCACTGCATAGCCGTTGATACCCACTAGAGCATCACCAACAGACAGACCCTTCTTTGCTGCGTCGCTGCCGACTTTCACTTTGGTGACATAGCATCTGTTGCCGTAGGCTCGAAAATTAAAGCCGTAATCGGTCTTGTTCATCTTTCCCGGAGGAATGAAAAACAAGTGCGAATCGTCAAAGTCATCGAGGAACGCGGCAATTATAACGTTTAGCTGTCCTATCGATTCGGCCTTATCGATTCTAGCTACGGCCTCGGCGTATTTCCCATCGATATTGATACCGCGGAATGTAGGGTCGTAGTAGTTCTTTTTGACGGTGTTATGGACCTCTTTGAGGATCGCCTTGTGTCGGTCTTTTTCAAAACTCAGTGAAGTCTGCGCGGACGTTGCGGTTGTGAGCCCGAACGCCAGGAGGATAGTTAAGGTTGCAGTGAGAGTCAGTTTGTTCATATCAGGTATGATCAGTTCGGTGCGAAATTCAATGCTTCAATTTCGATCTCCATTCTCAGAAGTGCCGTTGAAAACGTCTTTCCCTGAGCGTCGGTCATCAGGCTTAACGTGCCGCCGCCGCCGAGAGAGCCGTGCAGCAGGAAATTTAGTGCGTGGAGGTTGGGTAGCTCAAATCGCTCCACATCACCTTTGACCATCTCACCAAAGTGTCGCTTGACCGCCTCTGCCGTGACTTCGCGGACCAACAAGGGGTAATACTCGACATTTAACGCGATGAGACCGACGTTCGCGGTGTCACCTTTATCGCCTGACCGGGCGTGGGCGAGCTTCACTAGTTGTACTTTCATTAGTGAGATTATACGGGCGATGTCAACATTTTTAAGCCAGAGCGGCCTTCAATGGCTGTTCATCTATCTCAGAGACAAGGCCAATTCTAAGTGCCGCGCAAGCGTCGATGGGTGCTGCGGTAAAAAACAACTCGAGTGCATTCGCGGTTCCGATGAGCCGAGGGAGGCATTGTGTGCCTCCCCAACCCGTGATGATGCCGAGGCTTGTGCCCGGATGGGCGAAGGTAGAATCCGGCGACGCGATGCGGCGGTCACATGCGAGTGCGAGGTCCAGTGCCCCACCAAAGCAGTAGCCATTGATCGCAGCGACGGTCTCTTGCTTGAGAACGGCGATCGTTTGCATAAGCCGTTGTCCGCGAAGCGCGAATTCACGCGCTTTCGATGCATCGACCTTTGCGATCTCGCGAAGGTCGGCACCCGAGGCAAAGACGTTATCGGTGCCGGTGAAGATCAGTCGGTCGAAGTCAGAGGATCGGTCAAGCAGACTTTGCAGCGTCTCTATGACGCTGATCGAGAGTGGATTGCGGATCTCAGGTCGTGTGAAGCGGATGACGAGAGAGCCGTCGTAACGGGTAAGTTCGACGGCTCTCGTAGAGTCTTGCACTGAGACTGACGGGTGCGGTTGTTAAAAGCCGCAGTGATAGTTATTGAATTCGTACGCCTTTGCCCAGTGGGATCCTGAGCGTTGAAAGGCCGTGAAACCCGCACCCTCGAATCCCTGCTGGTAGGTAAAGATCTCCGCGATGCCGTCTCCGTTGACGTCGAGGTAATCGAGCAACAGCTCGTGGTAAACGCCCTCGTCAACGGCTGAGATGTTGCCGCTCATGACATCGGCCTGATCGACCTTGCGATATTCCCGGTAGCCGACATTGTACTTGCCGTTCTTGCCCTTGTCGGCGATGAAGAAGAGCAGGCCGCGCGTGAATTTATCGATATCTATCCAGTAGCTGCCAACGAGCACATCGCCACTTGAGCCGCCGACGTTGATGGCGGTGAGGTTCTGATAATGGAGGGTTTTTGCCGTGAGCTTCTCCTTGAGAAACTCCGCCGTCGCGATGGCGTCGGCCTCGGCCTTTTCGGATGCAGTGGGCTTGCGCCGCGTTGAGGCCGTCGGGCTGACCCGCATGTTCGTGCCGAGACCCATGATCAGCTTACCCATGTGAACCGATCCAGACGTGCGAATGTTAGCGGTGTTTATAGCACATGCAGCATTCGCATTTGAGCTTTTGATCGACACTGCCCCCGCCTTTACGCCGCCAAAAACCAGCGGATACGATTGACCGGCCTTGTAGTAGGTCTTTGCAAAGGACTTGATCTCAGGCCTATTCCCGCTGCCGTTGACCGGCTCTGAGAATTTGCCCTTAGACACATATCCGATGGGCTCGAGAGTGGTGCCGCCGTCTAGAACGGCAAAGACGATCTGCCGCTGTGCTGAGGACACGATCTGTGTCTTGGGCGTCAGTTTTGGCTTAGCCGTTTTGCCTTGTGCAAATGCGCCGGCTGCGCACACGAGTAGTACAAGGGCGGCAGAGTATAGCTTTTTCATTTTTGAGTTGTGTTCAGACCTTCTGAGAAGTCGACTTGCCCTGCATGAACTGCAGCAGGTATTC
>JBJMGO010000391.1:0-5611 GCA_045807825.1 Pyrinomonadaceae bacterium
TGGCGTGCCGACCGTGACGATCGAGGGTGCCGAGTGTGCCGTAAAAGTCACAGGTTGGGACCGATCGGAGGTGCAGTATCGTGTGGTGCAGTTTTCCAGCTCGCGCAGCGATACACCGCTACAGGTAACCGACACACATACCGACACGTCAGTAACTATCAAAGTGCAGGACCCCGATCTCGGGCGACGTGCTGCGTCGTATTTCGATACGCACGAGCGCACGCGGATCGAGGTGATGGTCCCCAAAAAGGCGAACCTTCACATCAAGGCCGGCGGTGAGATCCGTCTCGATGGTGTCTCAGGCGAACTCGATGTGGCGGGCGGCGAGGGAACGGTCAACGTCCGCGACTCGAACGGCAAGCTGCAGATCGGAACCGCGGGCGGGCGTATTCGTGTGATCGGTTTCCGCGGTGATGTCGCTGCGATCAGCGGCGATGCACCCATAAACCTCGAGGGTGAATTCGGTTCGCTCGTCGCCAAAGCGGGCACAAGCCCCGTCAATGTGATCTTGGCGGCAAACGCATCGGCGGATGTTGAATCAAACAGCGATTCAGTTAGCGGTGATGGCATCGTTGTCACAAAGGTCGGATCCCGCGGTGAGTTGACCACATATCGTGTGGGTGCGGGCGGCGGCCGCCGCTTCTCGATCGAGAGCGACGGACACATAACACTCCGCTCGGCTGACATGCTCTCCGCAGTCGAATAATAAATAACGACTTTTTTTCTAGAAGAACCAGGATTGTTGAAACTTTCTGACCATATTCTCGTTTTAGTCAGTACTGCTCTCCTCGGGTAGCCGACATCTCAGGTGCAGATATGAATAAGCTCGGGCTGTGTTTCGCCCTCCTCCTACTCTCCGTCACATTCCACGCACAGGTGCCGACCAGCGTTTTGAGCTCCAATGGGAGCAGCAACTCGGCCCCTCCGGCGATAAATGACACGATCAAGTACGGCGGCAAAATTCCCGTGCCCGAGGAGAAGCGGCGCGCGATAACCGTCCCAGAGGCAACCGGTCCCATCGTTATCGACGGGCAGCTGAGCGAGGACGCCTGGAGATCCGCAGCGGTCTTCAAAGATTTTTACCAGACGGGGCCCGGTTACAACACAAAGCCGTCGGAGCCGACAGAGGCCTACGTCATGTACGACGAGCACTACCTCTACATCGGCTTTAAATGCTGGGACGAGAAGGATAAGATCCGGGCCAGTGTCGCAAAGCGCGACAACGTTTTCGGCGAGGACAATGTTCGCGTGTGGCTCGACACCTATAACGATCAGCGGCGGGCATATGTCTTAGGCTTCAATCCTTTGGGAATTCAGCAGGACGGTATCTATACAGAGGGACAGGGGGCTGATTTCACGCCAGACATAGTCATGGAGTCGAAGGGAGTGATCCAGGATTGGGGCTGGTCGGTGGAGGTCAAGATCCCATTTAAATCCATCCGCTACACCGCCGGCAAAGGCAAGCTCTGGGGCTTTGACGTCGCTCGTAACATCGATCGATTTAACGATGAGTTTGATGACTGGATGCCGGACGATCGGGATAGTTCGGGATTCTTGTCCAAACATGGCCACATTACAGGCTTAGACGACGTCAAGTTTGACCGGACGCTCGAGGTAGTGCCGAGCATCACCATGAGCGAGAGCGGCGAGCGTGTCTCAGCTCGCGAGATCGCAACAGGCCGATTCGTAAATCACCCGGCAAAGCCTGACATCGGCGTAAACCTCAAATACACGATCTCGCCGAACGTCACGCTCGACGCGGCGATAAACCCGGATTTTGCTGAGATCGAGGCAGACGCGCCCGTCGTCACCGCAAATCAACGCTTTCCGATCTACTTTGCCGAAAAGAGGCCTTTTTTCTTGGAGGGAAAAGAGATCTTTACAACGCCGCTGCAGATCTTTTACTCGCGGAATATTGTAGATCCCGACGCCGCCATCAAGCTAACCGGAAAGATCGGCAAGACCACATTTGGATTCATGGGTGCGTCTGACAATGCACCCGGCAACTACAGCGAGAATGACCGCACGCGCAACGATCAGTGCAAAGAGAGGCTGAGACTCGGCTTGTCCACGAGGCCGTGTCCGCTGGATGAGTTTCTTGATAAGAATGCGTACTTCGGCATCTTTCGCGTAAAGAGGGATCTCGGGGCCGACAATCACATAGGGTTTTTTGGTACCGCACGGGTCTTTCCGCAGGACCGTAATTTTGTAGCGGCGATCGACGGGAAGTTCAAGTTCAACCGCGCGACCACGATGACGTTCCAGGCCGTGGGTACTCAGACACGCGAGAATTTTTATAACCCTTCACGTGACCTTACCGAATACCGCGACGGCCGCGGACTCGGATATTTCTGGAGCCTCGACTACACCAAGGAATCGCACGGCTGGTACGCGGAGATCTTTGGACGGAGTCAGGATTTTCGTGCGGAATCAGGCTTTACCAAACGTACAAACACCAATCAGGCCTTCTTTATCTACCGTGAGAGTACAAAGTCTAGGGAGAAGGCAAAGCTGATCCGCATGAATTTTAACCAGTTTGTGCGATACACCTTCGATTGGAACGGCAGACCCCAGTACGGTCTTGCGGGAATGGGCGTGAACTGGATGATGCAGGGGAACTGGCAATTTGAGGTCGAGGGTGGGCAGCAGTTTGAGAAGAATTACGAGGAGGACGGGTTTGGTCCGAAACGTAACCCGATCACCGGCCTCGGCGGCGCTTTTTTTGGTGCACCCACAAGGTACGCCCGCCAGCCGTACGTGAGCTGGAACGTCAATAAGACTTTTAACAAACATCTGAGCATTTACAACTTCGGATTCATGTCCTTCGGTGCGTTCGATTACGACTTCGGCGCCGGCCCGCGGTTCCCAAGGGTGAGCCCTGCGGCGATCGTCCTCGGCCAAAATGCTCCTCTAGATCCGGGTGCTGGAACTCAGGCAAACTATGGCGGCGGTTTTACCTACAAGCCGCTCGACCCGCTCACGACATCGGTCGATTACACGGCGGATCGACTTCAAAGGCACGATACCGGACTTTTCGCCTATCGAACCGATATCTTTAGCTGGAAGACAACATACCAATTCACACGTTTCACATATGTCCGTGTCCGCTGGGACTATGACACGCTCTCATCGCGTGCGGCCGGCCAGTTTCTCTTTGGCTGGAACCCAAACCCCGGCACGGCCTTTTATGCCGGTTACAATGACACCCTGTACTACAACGGGTTCAATCCCTACACGACAGATCGCACGGGATCGCCCCTGCTTGAGCCCCGCTTCCGCCGATCTAACCGCACATTTTTCATCCGGGCGTCATACCTTTTCCGAAAGACCTTGTAAGGTTCCCGCACGCCTCCTCGTGCACCTTGGCAGCGGCTTACGGGTCGCTGCCGTTTTTATGCCAATGATTAAGCGCAACGGGACTTCCCAGATTTTGAAGAAAGTTCTTGCGTGATGTCAGCTTCTACTGTATAAATGTTGCTGTCATTAGATTTCGCGGTCTATCGACCATATCCAAGGAGAACAATATGAGGTTCAAAGATAAACTGGCTATTATCGTACTGTGTGCACTGTTAAGCGTTCTGTCCCTCAGCGGGGCCGCTATCGCACAGCAAAAAGATCCCGCATTTGCTCTCCAGCGCGGCTACCGGACGGGGTATTCGGACGGCTACATGGCCGGATATCGCGACACCATCGATGGTGCGCAGCGGGAGTATGTCCGGCACGAGGAGTACACCAAGGCTGATCGCACGTACGCCAAGGATTACGGCTCGCTTGAGGATTTTCGTGATGGCTACCAGCAGGGATTCGAAAGCGGCTACGACACGGGCTTTGACAAGCGTTCCTTCGAATCGAACATGCCCGCGAGCTTAAACAAGCGCGGCGTTATCGCCGTCGGCGACGGTAAACAGCCGGTCGCTGACACAGCTACGCAAACGCAATCCCAGACTACTCAGACGCAGACATCCGAAACAGCTATCCAAACGGCGGCGATCACGACGTCGGCCGACACAGCCGCATTCCGCCCGAATAACGCAGTGATCCTCATCCCAAAGGACACGGAGCTGATCGTCGAGCTGCAAGGTGATCTCAGCACGGAGACGAGTCGCGAGGGCGACAAGTTTACGGCGAAGGTTGTCTCGCCGTCGGAGCTTGTGGGAGCAATGGTCGAGGGACGCGTGCAAAAGATCACGAAGCCAAACAAGCTCAGGCGTCGCGGCGAGCTGTCGCTGTCATTCGACCGGATCGTGCTTAACGACAACCGCTGGAGCAACATGAGCGGTTCGCTGGTCGAGGTGGTGGCGGTCAAGGGCGACAACGTCCGACGCGTAGATGCCGAAGGCACGGCCATCGGCCAATCATCTGTGAAGAGCGATGCAATAAAGGTCGGCGGCGCCGCTACCGCAGGGTTGATAACGGGTGCAGTGATCGGTGGTCCTCCGGGAGCAGCGATCGGTGCGGGCGTCGGTGCGGCGTTTGGCGTCGGAGCAGTCGTGATCGAGCGAGGCAAGCACATCAAGCTCTCACCAAACCAGCAGCTACGCATTCGCACAGCCTACGAGAGCCAGATCAGATAGGAACTGAGAACTGAGAACTGATTACTGACAGCTGATTGCTGACAGATGACCAAGATTCTCCCAACTTCTCCAAGGCCTCGCCAGAGTATCGGCGGGGCCTTTTTTGCGGCTGGCGTGACGCTTGTCACACCGCGGGGCTCGGAATAAAATGTAACTTTGACAACGGTAAGCTTTGCGCACGCCTTCTAAACATTGGACGAATCGCGTTTAGGCACTCGAGCGAATACAATTGAGAGCAAGACTCTTTATATAGAGGACCAAATCATGAGCACAGAAACAGCAGCAACTTCGGCAGCATCGGCGGGACTTCGAGGTGTTGTCGCGGCCCAGAGCTCGATCGGCGATGTAAATGGCGAGCAGGGAATACTTATCTATCAGGGCTACGACATCCACGATCTGGCCGAGCATTCTACATTCGAAGAGGTCGTTTATCTCCTCTGGCACGGCGAACTGCCGACGGCGACTCAGCTCGAGGAGATCAAAGAGCGGTTTCGCCGCAACTACGAAGCGCCGCCCGAGGTCATCGAGGCGATGAAGTCATACCCGAAGGACGCTGATCCGATGGACGTTCTCCGCACAGCGGTTTCTTCGCTCGATTTTTACGACAAAAACGGCCACGGCACCGACCGCGATCACGCGGTGAAGGCTGCCATTCGGATCACCGGCCAGATCGGGACGCTCGCGGCTGCCTGGGACCGCATCCGCAACGGCAAGGAGCCCGTCGCTCCTGATACGAGTCTCTCGATCGCGGAGAATTTCCTCTACATGCTGCGTGGCGAACGTGCGGATGCGGACGAGGAGCATATGTTCGACGTCTGCCTGATCCTGCACGCCGATCACGAGCTCAACGCCTCGACATTCACCACACGCGTCGTCGCCGGCACTCTTGCTGGAATGTATGGTGCGGTCACGGCCGGAATTGCCGCTCTCGCGGGCCCGCTTCACGGCGGTGCGAACACCAACGTCATGAAGATGCTTCTCGAGATCGGCGACCTTGATAAGGTCGACCAGTGGCTCGAGGACGCGCTCATCTCCAA
>JBJMGO010000392.1:0-7700 GCA_045807825.1 Pyrinomonadaceae bacterium
TCCGCCGGCGATCCGATCCGCACCGTAACCAGTTGTCCGCAGATCCTAGCCCCCGGCGGAACTACCTGTGCCGGCTTCACTGCTGTAAACGTAACTGTGATGCTTGGTCGTGCGACGCTCAATATATTCCTAGCCCCCCAATCTTCCATCTCGGTGTGAAGACCTGACGGCATGTCGATGGATACGATCGGGGTCCACCGTTCGCCTGGCAAAAACCTCGAGAGCTTACTGATTATCCCGGCGGTCTCGCCCTCGACGGGCCTCGAAAGTCCGGTTCCAAAGATCGCATCGATCCGAAGGTCCTCGTGGAACCAACTCGCTGCCCGGTTGTACTCCTCAACGGTTGAAGCCTCAGTGAAATAGAGCTCTGGCTCCCCGTAGACGTAGTCCTGTTCACCCGCGAGATTTCGAACCAGCTCGAAATTAGTTTTAGCGTCCCCGCGTGTCTGGTCGATGGAACCGATCAAAATGACTTTGCAGTTCGCACCTTGAGTCCAAAGTATCCTCGCCAACGCCGCTCCATCTCCCCCATTATTTCCGGGGCCGCAGAGGATGAGGATCGACTTCCCTTCAACTGAGCCGCCCAGCTTATCGGTGATGACGCGGGCGACGGCGTGGGCGGCGTTCTCCATGAGGAGGATGGAGGGGATGCCGTATCGCTCGGTGGTGAGGCGATCGACCTCCCGCATTTGTTCGGCTGTGAGGACCTTTAGCATTTCTACTTATTATCTCTTATCGAGTCTCAAACGATTTTACAAAGTTTGCATCAGCCATTTTGGCGTTTGGGCACACGGGTAGCGCGCCGCTCTTATGAAAAGGAGCGACGAATCCTGCCGAGCGAGGATCCGGCTTGTATGTGAATAGGCTTAGGGTGGAGATTGAGCTCTGCTAGGACAGCCGTCGTGGCGTGATGATCGGAAGTTGTTTCTCATGATTGCCTCGTCTGTGTAAGTTAGCGTTCGGGTGCCCATCGGACACGCGTGTATTATTTATAGCGCCGAGCGTTGCATATGTCAAGCATTTTTTCACACATGCAACAAATAATCGTAGAAAACCGGCTGCCTCTGACGCAGTCGTTGCGGGCAACTCTAAAATGTTTGCCACTGTGCTTGACGCTATGTTCTTCCGTTCATTAAAAGAAAACGGCGATTGGGGTCGCCGTTTCAGAAAAGATGGTGATCCCGGGTGGATTCTAACCACCGACCTTCCACTTAGGAGGCGGACGCTCTATACAGCTGAGCTACGGGACCGTCGTCAATGCAGAATGCAGAATGCAAAATGCACAATCACAACTCTTAAATTGTGCATTGTGCATTGTGCACTGTCCACTGCTATGAGTCGTAGTGAACGAGGGATTTGACCTCATGGCCGGGGAATTTTGCGCGGCCGTTGAGGAAATCAAGCTCGACGACGAATATCAGCGCGGGGACGACGCCGCCGGCGCCTTCGACGAGGTCGACTACGGCTTTTGCGGTGCCGCCGGTTGCGAGGAGGTCGTCGACGATCAGGACGCGGTGACCCTCGCCGACGGCGTCCTTGTGCATCTCGAGCGTGTCGGAGCCATATTCGAGCTCATATGAAACGGAGACGATCTCGGCTGGCAGCTTCTTTGGCTTGCGAACCGGTATAAAGCCGGCACCGAGCTGGTAAGCGAGCGGTGCGGCAAAAATAAAGCCACGCGATTCGACGCCGATCACCGTATCGACTGGAATGCCGCGGCACAACTCGGTCATCGCATCGATCGTCTGCTCAAAACCCTCAGGGTCCTTGAGCAGCGTCGTAATGTCGTAAAAGTTGATGCCAGGCTTTGGGAAATCGGGCACTTCACGGATAAGTTTTTTTAGATCGTTCATTATCTCTCTATTCTAAATGCTGAATATCGTCCCGTCGGCTCTACGACGAGCTCCTCGATGCCGGTGACCTTTGAATAAGCAGGTCCCGCCGCGAGGTCCAGACCAAATTCGTTAACAGCGATTGCGGGTCCCTCGGCCCAGACCTCGACACGGCCATCGGGCAGATTCCTAACGTAACCTTTGATCTGATGCCGTGCCGACGAGCGTTGGGCGAAGTAGCGGAATCCGACGCCCTGCACCTCACCGCTGATATAGAAACGCCTTGCGATCCTATCCGAGCGCATCGAGACACTCCATCAGCGGCCGCTGCCGGCATGTGTAGACCGGCATCCCGCGCACATTAAGCTTGCCGGCAGGCGTCTCGCGAAGCTCCTCCGCGAGGGCCAAAAAGTCGCCCGGCTCGTCCGTCTCGAATGACATTAGATACTCGTTGTCATTGAACCCGAACGCGTGCGTCATATGGATCCTGATGTTCGGGAAGCGTTTGCCGACCATGAAGTTTTCCTTCATTAACGCGTCACGCTCGTCCGCGGGTATCTCGAACCAGTCGTTGCGCATAGCGCACGGATTGACGAAGTGGTACTTAGCCGAGCCGGCCTCAACGTGATATTTGCCGTCGCCCGTGCCCTCGACAAACATCATCGTTTTCGTGGTCGAAAGATAGTTATCTACGGCCTCGAGATAACTGCCGAATTCGGTGCGGTAGAGCTTTGAGGTCATCTCCTGAATGAGATCGAGCGACTTGCCGATACGCCAAAACATCAGGTCAGCCTTTGAATCAAAACCTACCAGCGAGTAACTGAAGAGCAGGAAATCACCACGAAAACTGTCAAAGACGCGCTCAAATTCCTGTTTGTAGGCACGCTTGGTGCCGCCGTCGAGCTTTCGCCAATCGGGATGGACCCGCAGGAACATAAAGTTGACGAACTGCTTCTCAACCTCAGGTCGCGTGACAGTCTCGTGCGGCTCGGAAACGAGACGGAGACCGCCGTCGCCCTGTTCTTTTTGGAAGCTGCTCACCGTCATCGAGTACAAATTCATTGTGGCAACTGACTTGGGCAATCGCAAACGAGTGTGTTTTTATTCGTGCATTAGTGGCGAACGTACTGCGAATGCAGGAATGAATTTACAAAGGACAACGTTAATGCCAGAATGGCTCGTATGAAACGCGTCATTGTGAGCTTACTGGTGCTGATGTGTGGAGGCCTCGCGGCCACTGCTCAGCAGCGTCCGCTGCTCACTGATGATGTGGATATCACCCCGCCGGGAGCGTTTGAGGTGAGTGCGGGCGTTGATTTTTTTCAGGACGCGAAGTTCCCGCTCTCGGGCATCCGCGGCGATCTCACGCGTGTAGGTGACATTCGCGTCAAGACAGGATTTGCGAGCAATGTCGAGTTTCAGATAGAGGGCGTGCTGCAGAATTACGTCGCGATCAACTCGCGCGGGACTTCGCCGATACCACTCTCGATAACCGGCAACTCGACCAATGACTTTGGCGATTTTGTGATCTCGACAAAATTCAAGCTGCGGAACGAGAGCAAGAGTCTTCCCGCACTTGGATTCAAAGTTGGGTTCGAGATGCCGAATTCAAACCAAGGGCGGGGCATTGGCACCAATCAGATCAATGTCTTTGGCAAAGTGCTCGTGCAGAAAAAGTTTGGCACCTTTCGGCAAGGCACTCCGCGGCTCAACCTCATGGGCAATCTCGGTCTCGAGATCATGACGGCCCCGGTCAATCAGTTTACGCAAAACGATCTATTCCTGTACGGCCTCGCCGGCATCTATCGCCTCAGCGAGCACGTGAATATCGCGAGCGAGGTCAACGGCCGGGTGAATACGCGCAAAGGCACCGGGCCGATCGGTACAGAGAGTCTCGGTCAGTTTAGGATCGGCACGCAGGTTAAGGCCTCAGGACTGCGGTTCGACGCCGCGGGTGCCTTTGGCCTAACGAAGTTTAGCCCCAAGACCGGTGTGATCTTCGGCGTGACGTATCAGACACCGACCGTCTTTACTCCCGCAAAATAGCTACACGTTGATCGGTGAATTCCCGTGCCCGATCTTCTGGGCAGTGAGAATGGCGTTGGTTACAAAGTCCTTTGCCGCCTGAACGGCCTCATTGAGACTATTGCCGTGTGCGAGGTTAGCCGCTATCGCAGACGAGAGGACACAACCCGTGCCGTGAGTCGAGGTGGTGTCGACCCAGTCCAGTTCAAACGTGTAAACCTCCGAGCCGACAAAGAGATGATCGACCGCGGTTCTCCCCTGCTCCGCTTCAACCCTTTGGTGTCCACCCTTAATGAGCACATTCGCGGCGCCCATGCTCTGAATGATCGCGGCGGCGTCTCGGATGTCCTCTTCGGTTTCGATAGCGACTCCGGTAATAAGCTCGGTCTCAGGGATGTTAGGAGTGATAAGAGTTGCAAGCGGGATGAGCTTCTCGATCATCGCTCGCACCGCGGCTTTTTCGATCAGGTCGTAACCTGATGTCGACCGGATCACAGGATCGACAACGACATTCTTTAGCTTCCGCTCCCGGATGATGTCGGCGACCACCTCCATGATCTCCCGCGTGGGCAGCATGCCGGTCTTAATGGCGATCACATCAAGATCATCGAGAACCGCCTCGATCTGCTTTCGTACGGAGTCCGCGCTTTGATGAGCAGCACCAAAGACGTCGGTCGTGTTTTGGTACGTAACCGACGTGATAGCGGCGGCACCGTAGCAGCTGAACGCGGTGAAGGTCTTTACATCAGCGATGACGCCGGCACCGCCGGACGGGTCGAGACCGGCGATCGAGAGGCATACAGGTTTGTTGGTCTCGCTCACCTTCCAAGCTCCCTAAGCACGCGATGCATTGATTCGGTATCGTTGAGCGAGCGGATCGCGGCGATGCCTGCGGCTCCCGCGTCTATTGCGGCGCGGCAATTCGTCTCGTCAATTCCGCCGATGGCGATCACGGGAAGAGCTTGCGCATTTTGGCAGGCATCTATAAGTGCTTGCACCCCTACGCCCTCGCCCTTTCCCGGACTAGTAAAGACAGGACCGTAAAGGATGAGATCCGCACCGTCCGTAGATGCGATCTCGCTGATCGAATGGCACGAGACGCCGAGCAGGAAGTCAGCCGGTACATGAGCACGCACCACGTTGGCAGGCACTGACGTCGACGTCAGATGCACGCCGTCGGCTCCGGCGGCGAGAGCAATGTCGAGGCGGTCGTTCACTAGCAGCTTTGTTTGCGAATCACGTGTGATCTCTACAAGTCGGCAGGTTAGTTCGTGGAGCAGCTTGCCGGTAAGATGCTTTTCGCGAAGCTGGATGAGATCGACTCCTGCCTCGACCGCAGCAGACGTAATATTCAGGATCTGCTGGCTCGCCTGACGGTAATTCGATGCCTCGCATTCGCCTGTGGTGATGAGACAGACGAGCGGTCGAGAGAGGTCGAGCGTCACTTTTGGTCAGCCTCGCTGTCCAGCATTCGCACGCTTTGGCGAAAGTGACCGACCTCCCAAAACGCGATGAGTAGATTCATCACGCCGAGTCCCGTCACAGCGCCGCGAAACCACGTCGACGCTACCGCGCGCTGTATGACGGGCGCCCCGGTCTTATCGCTTAAGAATACGAGCAGGTAGTTCTCGCCCCATGGGCCAAACAGAGCGTCCCACGGCGCGAGGATCAGATAGACCCCGAGCAGGAGGCAGAGGAGAATAAAAAAAACGACGGTCAGGCGTTCGACCATGACCGTCATTATAACCTTTGGCGCCGAATTTTACGGCGAGCCGACGCGTTCGCGAACGCGGCTCGCGACATCGCGAAAGTCGACGTTCTCGGCGTAGATCTTTTCGAAGAACTGTGCGGCCCGATCTTCGTCCTTATTTGCCTCGTGAGCGAGCGCGAGCTCATACCAGATGCCGTGCTGCTCGCCGTCATTGAGCTGCGGGACCTCGAGAGCCCGTTCTAGCCAGGTAACGGCGTGGTGCGGCTTACCGCTCTCGCGGAAGCAGTGCCCGAGCAGCGTCGCACATTGAAAGAACCTTCGACCGCCATCTGCGGGCTCGGTGAGATTGACCGCGTCCTGAAATTCGCGGATCGCCTCCTCCATCAGTCCCATCTCCTGAAAGGCGACGCCCATCTGGTAATGCGTGTCGTAATCGCCGGAATTTTGTTCGTCACGCTCGAGGCCAAATTCGTTACGGATCTCGTCTATGCCGAATGTGCTCGCCCCGGTCACCTCGACGGTTTGCTCCGGCTCGGGTACGACGTGTTCGACGATCTCTGCGTGCTCGGGTGCGTCTTTGCCCATTCGCTTGCGAAGAGCTGTGATCTCCGGCTGCTCCCCGATCTCTGAGGCGAGCTCGTCAAGAGCTTTATCGGCAAGCTCGTAGTAGTCGTTGTCGATGTAAAAGGCGATGCTCTCGAGCTCTTTTTGCAGCTTCTCCGCCTGGCTGGCGGTGAGATCCGGCGAATGGTGACCGTTGGAGTGTGAAGCCGATGTACCGGCAGTCTCCACGATCTCGGTGTCGACGTGGCCGTTCCGCTCGACGATATTGTCGATCGAAGGCTGGGCTTCGTGGGCTATAGGCGCTGGGCTCTGCTCAGCAGGAGATACGATCTCGTGGTTCGGCTCGTCATCCTCAAACCCGTACTTCTCATTGATCTGGTTGAGGCGCTCACGATAACGCACTTCGTGCGGTCGGATCTCGATCAGCTGCTTGAGGGCGTACCGTTCATCATCGACGGAATTCACCGCTGAAGCCGCGGCATAAAGACGCTCTAGCGAGAGTCGAATGCCCTTTTCATCATTCAGCCAAGCGTTGTAGCGCACGAGCAGGCGCAACGCCGCGAGCAGGAAAGGATCGCGTTCCAGGATCTCGCTGATCCATTTGCCGCATTCGTCAGACTGGCCGCCCGCGAGCAGGTGCTCGACCGACATTCCGAGAATGCGCGCCGCGGAGTCGGCATCATTCGCATTTAGGTAGATGCGGATGAGATCGAGGAATTTTGGATAGTTTGCGGGCTCGATCTCGACGAGCTTGATCACCGCACGCTCGGCTCCTGCAGCATTTTGCGAGTCGATGCAGCAGTCGATCAGGATGTAGAGGACGTCGCGGTTGTAGGGCTCATTTTCAAGTATCTCGTCGAGGAGCTCCGTCGCCTTTTGGGCACGTCCCATCGAGGAGTGAGCTTTG
Organism: Pyrinomonadaceae bacterium; assembly: GCA_045807825.1. Classification (GTDB taxonomy): domain Bacteria; phylum Acidobacteriota; class Blastocatellia; order Pyrinomonadales; family Pyrinomonadaceae; genus OLB17. The sequence goes on from JBJMGO010000392.1 coordinate 7,040, forward strand.
ACGAGACCATTGAGAATGCGCAGGTCAGTGGACCTGATGTCAAACCCCTTCATCAACGCACGGATCGCGTCTTCGTGACGGCTTTGGCGGTCGAATCTGGCGCCTGCTTCGGCGTAGGCCTCGAGAGCTTCGTCCGGCTGACTCTCGCGGAGGTACGATTCGGCGAGATTTAGGCAGACCTCGGTGTTGTTTGGGTCGAGCATCGCGATCTGCTTGTACATCGCGAGTGCCTCGAGCCTCTTTCCCGATTTTTGATAGTGCTCGGCGAGCATTTGATAATGCGCGCGGGCATCGCTCAGCGAACCTTTGCTCTTGTGGAGCTCCGCCAGCTTTGTGGTGACCTCGATCGAGTCCGGCTGGATACGTGAGATCTTGTTGTAGATCGCGATGGCCTTTTGCGAGAAGCCCTGGGCGTTGTAATGCTCCGCCACCAGCATGTAGCAGTGGACGGCCTCCTTCTTATCTGCGTTCTTGGCATGGAGGTCGCCGAGCATGTTGAGGGTGGCGATATCGCGCGGGTCGTTATCGACGACGGAGCGGTATTCGTCGATCGCGGCGCGGATCTTGCCCTGCGCTACAAAGCGCTCAGCGTTGCGCATCGCTTTAGCCCTATCGAACATCAGTTGCTGGGTCAGTAGCTGTGACCTGTGTGTGAAACTAA
>JBJMGO010000393.1:0-4050 GCA_045807825.1 Pyrinomonadaceae bacterium
CCGCAGCGAGGCCTCGCCCATGTCAGGCAAGTGCACGTAGCCGATCTTGCCGCCGCTGATCTTGTCGACATACGCTCGATTCGTCTCGACCCATTGGCGGTAGAGAAGGTTTTTCTCAGTGTTGGTGCTGACCGGCTTGAGAACGACCTCGTGCTTGCCTGCTCCGTCGGCTGAGGACGCGACGCTGACGACAACACGCTTATTCACCTTGCCCTCGAGGATCTCATCGAGGTTCACGCCCGGGCCGATCCTTGTGCCGTCGACACTCAGAATGTAGTCGCCGATGCTCACGCCCTTAACGATCGCGGCGGGACCGAGCGTGATGATCTCGGTGACCTTAAGCCGGCCATTGTTCTCGTACTCGTCGCGATCGAATCTCAAGCCGAGCTTGCCCACGGACGTTGCGGTAAAGGCGCTCGGCCCGCCGACGCCGAGGTGCGAGGCGTTGAGCTCGCCGACCATCATATTCATGAGTCGGCGAACCTCGTCCATCGTGCGGGCAGACTCGACGAGCGGCTCGTACTCGGCACGAACAGCCTCCCAATTGACACCATTGAATTTCTCATCAAAAAAGTTGTCCCGCAGATCACGCCAGCCTTCGTGAAAGACCTCCATCTTCTCTGTTTGAAGGTCGACGTTCATCTCGACGTTAATGCTGACGGGGCGGGCGTCGCGTTTCTCGAGGCTGGAGACCATGACGCGGCCATTCTCGAGGTAGTAGACGTCCTTGCTGTCGGGCGAGAACTGCACGTTCGACTTAAAGCCGGGCGTGGAGGTGAGCTGCTTTGCCGATTGGTCCGTCGCCAGCTCGTCCATCGACATCGTGTACAGATTGAACTGCCCCGCCGCGGTCGCAAGCAGCACCACGGTCTTGCCATCGGGGCTGATCACGACACCGCCGTTGTTCAGACCGGTGTTGAGAAAGCTCAGCCGCTTGCGAATGTCGTCAAAGACGATCTCGGTGTTTTTTGCATCCTCTTTCTTTGCTTCGTCGGGTGTCGCCGTCGGAGCAGGTGTCGCAGGCGAAGGCGATGGCGAGGGACCGGGCTGCGTTGGACGCTGACGAGGATTCTCTTCACGGAAAAGATCGCGAAACTGGTCCTCGCGGAATCGCGGCGTCCGCAGCTTGAGATCGATGCGTGCGATCTGGCTGTCCTCTGTTCGCTGGCTTGTGCCGAAAAGAATATATGTGCCGTCGGGGCTCCACTGCAGCGAGGCTGCGTTGGAGTTTGCAAGGAAGCTGATCGGCCTCGCAGTACCGCCGCTGACGGCGACGACGTTCACATTCGTGTACGAACGCGTTTCCGGCGAGTTGGTCAGAAAGGCGATCCATTTCCCGTCTGGCGACCAGTGAATATTATCGGGGCCGAAGATCGGCTCCGGGTCCGTGTAGATCTTCGACACCTCGCGTTCCTTTTTGGCCGCCATGTCATAGACCATCAACGAGCGAGCGTTGCGAACGAATGCGAGCAGCTTGCCGTCCGGTGAAAAGACGGGCGACGAATCCATCTGATGCCCGCTTGTAATGGGCGTCTCGGTCTCTGTCGCGAAGTCGTACTCATATAGATCGAGTCCGCCGTTGCGCTCGGAGCCGTAGACGAGCTTTTTGCTGTCGCTCGTCCACGCAAGATATGTCTCGGCAGCGGGCGTGTTTGTGATCCGCACCGCATCACCGCCGTCTTTTGCGGACGCGGCAAAGACCTCGCCGCGTGCGATCACCGCAACCTTTTTGCCGTCGGGCGAGAGAGCGAGTTCGCGGAGCTGCGTTCCGAGGTTGCTCACTCGCTCGGTCATCGGCGACGACGCCGCACCGCGGAGCGTGATCGGCACCTCAACAGCTTTGCCTGAGGAGGTGTTCATCCGCCAGATGTGAAAATTGCGCTCAAACACGATCTCCTGTCCGTCGTACGAGAGCGTTGGCCAAAGGACGCGGCCGTCGGTGAAGTTTGTGAGCTGTTTTTCCTGGCCTCCCCGCGGCAGGAGCCACAGATTTTGTGCCCCTGAGCGGTCGGACATGAAGAAGACCTTCGATCCATCGGCGGTCGCCATTGGCCACATCTGTTTTGCACCGCCCGGAGTCAGCTCCGTGTATCTGTCGCCGGCTTTCATCCAGATCTCGCTCTGGTCGAGATGCGAAGAGCCTCTGCGCCACCACTGGCCGGACGAATTGCCGCGGGCAGCAAAGATGAATGATCCATCCGCCAGCGGTGACGCCTCAAACTCAGCAGTAAAGCGGTCCGCACTCACCTGCATCGGCGTGCCGCCACTCACTGGGACGCGAAAGATATCGCCCATCCCGGCAATGTCGCGGCTCGACGAGGTGAAATAGATCGAACGTCCGTCACGAGACCATCCGTCGAGCTGCTCATTGACATCATCAAACGTCAGCCGACGCAACGCTCCCGACGCGAGGTCGAGGATGTAAATATCGCCATTCCCCGTGCGGTTTGAGCCGAAGGCTAGGTACTTGCCGTCCGGCGAAAAGAGCGGCTTTGACTCCGTCGCCGGATGCGAGACGAGCAGCCGTGCGACGCCGCCCTCGGCCGGCACCGACCATATGTCACCGCCGGAGACAAAGACGATCTCCTTGCGGTCCGGTGAGAGCGACGGCTCGGTCATGTACGGACTCTGAGCAACGGAGGCGGAGGCCGCCGCAGAGATAACTGCGATCGTGACCAATAGGCGACAGAGGTTCTTTTTCATGTTCGTGATATTAGTTTTAGTGAGTTCTGATCTATTACGCATGGCGATTGCTGAGAGTTTTGTCCCGCCAAGTTCGGCCGGCAAAAATCACTATGGCGCAACTTTTTTGCGAATGAAATGCAGGATGGCGAGGATGGCGAAGTTTTCTTAAATTGACGTACTTGTCGCAGAACGGCCAGCATGGCGAAATTTGACGTGGATGGCGAAGCGAAGCCCCCGTCATCATTAACGCCGGGATTTGTCAGAGACTCCCTGTTTGCTTCACCATAGGATGTTCTTATGCAATTCGGCCTGATCGCCGGCAACGGCCAATTCCCTTTTCTCTCGGTCGAGGGCGCTCGGCGGGCGGGAGCACGGCTCGCGATCGTGGCGATCAAGGAGGAGACGGACGCGAGGATCGAGGATGCGGGATTCCCGGTCAAATGGGTCGGCATCGGACAGCTGGGCAAGATGATCTCCTTTTTTAAGGAGCAGCAGGTGGACAAAGCCTTGATGTGCGGACAGGTCAAGCATGTGCAGATATTCTCGGGTGCGATGCCGGACATGCGGATGGTCAAGATGCTCTGGCGCCTGCCGCGGCGCAATACCGATTCGCTTATTGGCGGTGTCGCAAACGAGCTCGCCAAAGAGGGCATCGAGCTGATCGATTCAACATTTTTTGTGCTGGACCACCTCGCTCCGCAAGGCGCTCTGACAAAGCGGCAGCCTGACGAACGGGAGATCGAGAATATCGAGTACGGCCTCAACATCGCGAGTGAGATCGCTCGACTCGATCTCGGGCAGACGATCGTCATTCGAGGCAAGGCGTGCGTCGCCATCGAGGCGATGGAGGGAACGGATGCGACCATCCGGCGTGCGGGCGAGCTTGCCAACGGTAAACTCACGGTCGTTAAGGTGGCGAAGCCGGATCAGGACATGCGCTTTGATGTGCCGGTGGTGGGTCTCCCGACGATCCAAACAATGATCGAGGCCGGGGCGACGTGCTTGTCCGTCACGGCGGGCAAGACACTGATATTTGACCGTGAGGAAGCAATCGCTCTCGCCGACAAAAACAAGATCACGATCGTCGGCAGTTAAACCTTTTCTGCTGTCAGCGCGTAGAATCTGATTACACATATCTCGCGGCGTGCAGGCCGCAAACATCAGCATCGGAGAAAAAATGAAACGTATATTCTTCGCTTTTTTAGTACTCGTTGCGCTTATCGGGCAGTTGCTCGCCCAGGCGCCGATAAAGATCACCTCGCTCGAGCGAAAGGTCGCCGAGGGCGTGACGGCTGAGCAGCTTCACGACTATCTCAACTTTGTGGCATCGGACGAGATGGAGGGCCGCGACACGCCCTCGCGCGG
>JBJMGO010000394.1:0-7521 GCA_045807825.1 Pyrinomonadaceae bacterium
ATGGGCTGGTTCTCGATGTACCCGCCGTTCTTTCGCGAGGCGAGGGATGCGAGGAAGAGGGAATTTGACAAGTACTCGCTCGAGCGATTGATCCAGCTTTGCTCGGAGCCGGGACCGAACGTCATCGGCTTTCATCCCGAGGGTAAGCGTAATATGGAGACCGGTCCGTACGAGTTTTTGCCGGCGCAGCCCGGCATCGGCAAAGTGTTGTATGCGTCGCATCCGCAGGTGATCCCGGTTTTTATCGCGGGGCTCGGAAACGATCTTCCAAAGCAGATCATGGGCAATTGGAATGGCGGTGAAAAGGTGCGCATCTGGTTTGGTGAGCAGATCGAATTGAGCGAGTTATATTCAAAAAGTGATCGCCTCCGCACGCACAAGGAGATCGCCGACCACCTGATGGCGAAGATCGGCGAGCTTGGTGAGCTTGACCGGGAATGGATCGGCGCGTAACCAGGCGAACTTTCGCACCCGCAGTCTAGCCGTTACAATTCAAATACATGGAGGGAATTACCGCACAAGAAGTTGGGCTCGATGGCGCTCGCGTTGACGTCTCAAAAAGCCGACGTTGGCTGATCACAGCCGGTGTGATGACCGGAATGGCGATCGCCGCGCTCGAGGCGACCGTAGTTGGTACCGCGATGCCCACGGTGATCGCTTCCCTAGGAGGCATTGCGGAATATAGTTGGGTCTTCTCGGCATATCTCGTGACGTCGACGGTCACGGTGCCGGTCTGGGGTAAGCTCTCCGACCTTTATGGTCGCCGGCTGATGTATCAGCTCGGGATCGGGGTGTTTTTGATCGGCACCGCATTATCGGGCTTTTCGCAGACGATGACGGAGCTGATCATCTTTCGCGCCGTCCAAGGGTTGGGTGCGGGAGCACTCGTTCCCTTAGGAATGACGATAATCGGCGATACATTCACGCTGAAGGAGCGTGCAAAGATGCAGGCGCTATTCAGCGGTGTGTGGGGATTGTCGAGTGTCATCGGCCCGGTGCTCGGCGGGTTCATCACCGATCAGATCTCATGGCGGTGGGTGTTTTTTATCAACCTTCCTGTCGGGATCGTCGCGGCTATTATCATCGGCATCGCTCTCAAAGAACCAAAACGAACTGAGAAACCGTCGATCGACTACCTCGGTGCCGCGACCCTGATGCTCGCGATCAGCCTGCTGATGCTCGCAATGGTGGAGGGCGGCAAGTCGCTCGCGACGCTCGTCTCTGGCGAGAACCTGCTTTTGATCGTCGCGTCGGTCGTGCTGCTGGGAATATTTATCTTCGTCGAAATGAGGGCCAAAGACCCGATGATCCCGTTTCGGCTTTTTAGAAACAGAACGATCAGCGTCTCTACGTTTGCCGGATTCTTGTCGGGCGTAGCGATGTTTGGCGGGATATCCTTTATACCGCTGTTTGCTCAGGGCACGCTCGGAATGACGGCCACGCAGGCGGGCAGTTTGCTTACTCCGCTGATGTTGAGCTGGGTCTCGATGTCGATCATAGTAGGGCGGCTGTTGCTCAGGATCGGCTATCGCGTGATCACTATCTTTGGGTTCCTCGTCTTGAGCGGCGGGTTTATCCTGCTGTCGAATTTCCAGCGAACGACTCCGGTGTACTGGTTGTACGTGGATCTCGTCCTAGTAGGGATGGGGCTCGGTCTGACGATGCTCACGCTGTTGATCGCGGTGCAGCAGGCGGTCGAGCGCTCGGATCTAGGAACGGCGACGTCCCTGAATCAATTTTTTCGTGCTATCGGCGGTGCACTCGGAGTGGCCGTGATGGGAGCGGTGCTGACATCGGGTCTGGCCTCCCAGCTCATAAAAGCAGCGGGCGGCAGCGGTGTTCTATCCGCATCGCAGGCTGAGGCACTGGCCTCGAATCCAAACGGTCTGATCGATCCGGCAGCCAAAGCCGCGCTTCCTGCCGGCGTGCTGCCGGTGCTGCAGGATGCTATGGCCGCCGCAATTCACCCGGTGTTTTTGGTTGTGGTCGTGGTCTGCATCCTGGCGCTGATCGCAAGCTTCTTCCTGCCGAGTCCGACGCGAGAGTCAGAGCCCGACAAGGCGTGTGGAGAGAAGATGCTGATGGCCGAGCAGACCGTGATCAACCGCCGAAACGAGCCCGTTGCGGAGGAGTAGCCGCTATTTAGTCGGATTCGAATTTGAAGCCGAGGCGAGCGGACCTGCCTCGGCTTTTTTCTGCTCATCGGGCGATTGCCAACCCGCTTTTTTCAAGAGGTCTATAGCAAAACGGATAGGGATCGCCATGTTGGAGGCGGTGTTCTCGGTAAAGACGCCGAAGTTCACACCTATAACCTTCCCTGCCTGGCCGAATAGTGGTGCGCCCGAGCCGCCCTCGGCGGTCTTCGCGTCGTGGACGATGCGGTGAGCATCGAGGTCGGTGATGTGTCCCTGGGTTGTGAGCGGTACGATCTTTTGCGACTGGGCGAGAAAGTTTATGAGGTTTTGTCGTGAGTTGCCGAAGCGTTGATTGATGGCTTTCGCCTCATCGTCGTCGACCATCGCAAGCAGGCGATCCGGACCACTAGGGTAGCCCATCGTAACGACCGTCCGACCGATGGCGACAGCGTCAGAATCGACGTCGAGCGGCAGTGCCGGAACCTCTGGCGGGAGCATTGACGGATCGATCGTGCCTATCGCAAGGTCCTCTTTTTGACCCACCGTGCGGACCCGCATCGGGAATGGCTGCGCGAGACCTGGGAAATAGAGCACAAGACGCTTCACACGGGGCTTGGCGTTCGCGGACCGGATCATCTGCTTGACCTGGTCGTCCTCTTCCCATGGCTGAACGACGTGGCGATTTGTAACGATGTACCCGCCGCCGACATAAAATCCTGTGCCGATAAAATCGTACTCGACAGGCGAACCGTTGCCCTCAGTCGTTATCCCGATCTGCGGCTGCTGCTGCGGCTGAGCGCCGGTTTCGTCCGGCTGCGAAGGCTCGTACGGGTTCGGTTTTGCGGATTGCGGGTCGGCGTAGCGAAGCACCTTGCCCGTTTTTTTATCCACAAGATCGTACAGCCCAATTATCAGGCAAACCCCGCTGCCGTACTCGACACGTAAGTTCGGGGCGAGCGAGACGGTCGCCATGAGGTCCTTATTGGTTTTGTCGAGGTCGCCGATGGTCTCGTTGGTCTGACCAAGCTTTTTCTCGAGGCCCTGGATGATCTGCGACTGCAGCTCTGATTGCTGCCGGCTCTTGCGAAGCTCCTCATTCACCGCGAAACCGATGTACAGAATGCCGGTAACGAACGCCGCGAGCAGGACCAGCGTGATCGCCTTTGTCGTCCAGGTGATCTCGCGAAACAGCTCGCGGACGAACTCCCGCAAAAACGCCTTTGCGTCGTCGCGTTTGCCGGAGCCCGCAGCCTCGAGAGCGGCGTCCTCGATGAAACGCGAGATGTGCGGCGTCTCGCGATTCGTTGTGATGAGTGCGCTCTTTGTTTCAAGGGAGAAAAACGCGAACGAAACCTCCCCGCCCGGCAGCGTGATGACGTCCCCGTCCGTGACCGCGATGAAGCGCCGCAGCGGCTGATCGTTGATCTTTGGCTCGAGAGCGTCATCAAACTCGATCACACGGTACATACCGTCGGAGTTCTCGATCTCGAACCACAGAGCTCGCGCACCGAGGCCGGGAGCGATCACCTGCAGGTCACAGGTCTCGTCCGAGCCTATTCGTATTCTGTCGTCGGGAAAGAACTCAGTACGTTTCTCGGCGCCGACGGTGATGTGGATTATGATGCCGGTCGCCATTCAGTGAACGCTGTTCGTAGATGCGATTCTAGCACACGAAAAGGGACGACACGGCCCATGTTGCGGCAGAAGAAGGAACCACGAAACTACACAAAAAACACCAAACGGAGAGACCTCTGTTTAGTGCATTTTGGTGTATTTCGCGGTTCCGTCTTAGAGACCTAAGGCCCGCAGCATCGAGGGTGTGTCGATAAATGCCTCAAACCGGTCGATCTTGCCGTCCGTCACCTGCCAGAGGTGGACAAAATCTAGTTCGAATTCTCTTTCAGTCGCCGTCGCCATTCCGCTCAGCTTCCCATACACCGCCACGTGCCGTCCGGCCGGTACGAACGAAATAGGTGTCGGTGTCGCAGCTGTGTGTTGAGCTAACTTGGTGAAGAATTCGCCAGCTCCGCCGCGTCCCGAATACTCGCCGCCCCACGGCAGCTCACTCGTCTGCCACACCGTGACATTCTCCGCAAGCAGCTGGAAGATCGCAGGGAAATTTCTCTCAGCGTAGAGGGTGTACCCTTGACGAACAATATCTAGAGGTTGCATTGCCGTTAACGCCATTTCTTGTCTTCGTGCTTACACCAATCGTATCGCGGGTTGCCAATATTGGGATCGCCGTCATCGCTTGCATAGCCGCGTTCCAACTCAAAGGTATGCTCGAATATACCTCCCCGGGATAATTCGATGTGCTCGATGATGGTGTTCTTGAAGCCATATTTGAGCGTTGTGATCCTGTAAGTACCGTGCGGCAGCTTTGAGACCGTGAAAAATCCCGTCGGGTCCGTTTTAAACGTCTTAGAGAATCTGTGCCCTTCGACTTTAACCTTGACACCTTTGATCGGCGTACCATGACAGGCGGGGTCTCGGAATCCGACACGTAGTGAGGCAGTCTGCGACCGCGCCACAGTGGAAACGGCAGCGAAAAACACTAACAATACCACTCCCAGCTTCAACCTTAACTCCTCATCGCCGTCAATATCTCATCAACGACCTTCTTGGCGTCGCCAAAGAGCATGAGCGTGTTGTCTTTGTAAAAGAGCGGGTTGTCGACGCCGGCGTAGCCTGAGGCCATTGAGCGTTTCATGACGATGCAGGTGCGGGCCTCCCACACGTGCAGGACGGGCATGCCGGCGATCGGCGATGCGGGGTCGTCCATGGCGGACGGGTTGACGATGTCGTTCGCACCAATGACCCATGCAACATCGGTCTGCGCGAATTCGTTATTGACCTCGTCCATTTCAAAAACGATGTCGTACGGTATGTTGGCCTCGGCGAGGAGGACGTTCATGTGACCGGGCAGGCGACCGGCGACAGGGTGGATCGCGAATTTGATCTCGACGCCCTTCTCTTTGAGGAGCTTTACGACCTCTGCGAGCGAATGCTGCGCCTGTGCGACGGCGAGGCCGTAGCCGGGAACGATGATGATCTTTTTCGAGTTGAGAAGCAGCTCGCTCGCACCGGCGGCGTCAACAGAATGGACCTCACCTTGAGGTGCCGCACCCGCCGCCGGGGCCGCTCCGCCTTCTGTTCCAAAACCGCCCAGCATCACCGAGACAAAAGATCGGTTCATTCCCTTGCACATGATGTAGCTGAGGATGGCACCGGACGAACCGACAAGGGCACCCGTGATGATGAGCAGATCGTTGCCGAGCATAAAGCCTGCGGCCGCAGCCGCCCAGCCCGAGTAGCTGTTGAGCATCGAGACGACGACCGGCATATCCGCGCCGCCGATCGCCATGATGAAATGCACACCCAAAATTCCCGTCACCACGGTCGCGATCAGCAGCGGCCATTGACCGCTCGCTGTATCGGGGGACATAAAGAACGCGCCGGCGAGCCCGATCGTGATCAGCAACATTATCAGGTTGATCAAATGACGGCCGGGGAGCATGAAGGGCTTGCCGCCGATGGATCCTCGCAGTTTTAGGAAGGCGATCACCGATCCAGTAAATGTCACCGAGCCGATGCAAACGCCGATGAAGATCTCGCCGAGGTGGAGGCTGTGTTCGCCGCCGATAGTTTTTGGCGCGCTTGGGTCGAGATACGTCGCGATCCCAACCAGCACCGCCGCGAGTCCGACAAAGCTGTGCAGCATCGCCACCAGCTCCGGCATCGACGTCATCTGCACACGCGACGCGAGGACCGCTCCGATGACCATTCCCGGAATGAGCGCTCCAAACAGCACGGGCAGACCGCCGGTATTCATCGCAAAAGCGGTCGCGACCAGTGCGATCAGCATTCCAATGATCCCGTACAAATTCCCGCGACGCGCAGTCTCCTGCTGACTCAAACCGCTTAGGCTCAAGATAAACAACGCGCTCGCGGCGATGTAAGCGATGGTGATGAGGGATTGTGTCATTTCCTGAACATCGCAAGCATGCGGTTCGTGACAAGAAATCCGCCGGCGATGTTGATCGAGGCGATGAGGACGGCGATAGCGCCAAGTATGACGGTCACGGTCGGAGTCGCTGCTGTAAGCTGGAGCATTCCGCCGACAAGGATGATGCCGGAGATGGCGTTCGTGACGCTCATGAGCGGTGTGTGGAGGGCCGGTTTGACGTTCCAGACGACCTGAAACCCGACAAAGACCGCGAGCACAAAAACCGTGAGATGAGCGAGTGCGTCGCCGCCGCCGGTGTGCGGCTGTGAAGGCACAAGATAACCGATCCCGGCTAGTGCGAGGGCCGCGATGAGCAGCACCCACGGGTTGATTCCAGTCGAATCGCCATGGCCATGACCAGTGGACGGAGTGCCGATGGCCTTGCTCGCAGAGCTCTTTGTCGGAACGCCCGGCTCAGGTGGCGCGGGTGGCGTCGGCGGTGCGGGTGCCGGCCACATCATTTTACCGTTGTGCAGGACGATCGCGCCGCGGATCACCTCGTCGGAGAGATCTGCGTGGAGGACGGGATCTGCGTGGGCTGATGTTGTCGCGTCGCTCGACTGGCCCTTACTCACGTGCGGGCTACTGACACTGTCGACAGGCTTCTCCACGAGCTCTGCGAGAAGTGTCGCGATCGTCGCACCGTAAAGCTGCGACGACATGGACGCCATTCGAGAAGGGAGGTCGGTGTAGCCGACGATGGTGACCCCTTTGTGGTGTGTGACGTGACCGGGCTCGGTGAGGGCGCAGTTGCCGCCTTGCTCGGCGGCAAGATCTACGATCACGGAGCCGGGCTTCATCGACTCGACCATTCCGGTCGTGATCAGCTTTGGAGCAGGTTTGCCGGGGATGAGTGCGGTCGTGATGATGATGTCGACCTGCATCGCCTGCTGTGCAAACAGGGCCATCTCGGCTTTCAGAAATTCGTCGGACATCTCCTTGGCGTAACCGCCTTTGCCCTCGCCTTCCTCTTTAAGGTTGACCTCGAGAAACTCCGCGCCCATCGAGGCAACCTGGTCCTTTGTCGCCGAACGTGGATCAAAGGCCCGAACGATGGCACCCAGCCCTTTTGCAGCGCCGATCGCGGACAATCCGGCTACGCCGGCGCCGATGACAAGGACTTTTGCCGGATCGATGCGGCCGGCGGCTGTGATCTGTCCAGTGAAGAATCGCGGGAAGTTTGCCGCGGCTTCGATCACGGCACGATAACCGGCTATGTTCGCCATTGCCGATAGCGTGTCCATCTTTTGCGCCCGAGTGATACGCGGGACGCTGTCCATCGCAAATACGGTCGCGTGCTTTTTCGCGAGTCGATCCACTATGTCGCGATTCTGACCCGGCCAAATGAAGCCCACCAGCCAACCGCCATCGCGCATCAGC
>JBJMGO010000395.1:0-3847 GCA_045807825.1 Pyrinomonadaceae bacterium
GAGCACGCCGGCGGCGATCCTGCACATAAAAACGAATGGCGGCAACGTCCTCTTTGGCGGAGCAGGATGTAATGCAGGATATACAGGTTTTGGATTTGGTTCCACTCTTTCGGGCTGTACAAATTACTCTTTACTTGGCAACGGGAGCGATACGATCGTCAATCGACCTGCCGGTGGTTCGGTTCATTTTCGCGAGGCCAACAGTACGCAGATGGCGATCGCTCCTGGTGGCTTTGTGGGCATCGGGACCACGGCACCGACCGCACCTCTGACGGTATTTAATGCAACTACGGCACGGTTCGACCTGCTAACCTCCAGTCCCGCAAATCCGTCATTCGGCTTCTCGCAATCTGTTCGCGCTGACGGGTCCTGGTTATTGAGCACGAGCTCAGGCGCGGCCCGAATGGTAGTAGACAATTCCGGGCTAGTGGGCATCGGTACGACGAGTCCAAACCCTCTAGCTCGCCTCACAGTGAGTGGCGGCATTTTCACCAACGGTACGCTAAGCCTCACTCCGGTAAGCGGAGGGAATATCTCGCTGTGCTTGCTCGGGAATCAGATCGCCACGTGCGGGTCCAGCCTGCGGTACAAGACGGATGTGGTGGGATTTGGCGATGGCTTGGATCTGATCAAGCGCCTCCGCCCGGTCACGTTTCGCTGGAAGTCCAATGATGGAAAGGATCTGGGTCTCGTAGCCGAAGAGGTGAATGCGGTCGAACCGTTGCTCACGACCGTCAACAACGAAGGTAAGGTCGAAGGCGTTAAATATGATCGGGTGGCGGTTGTCCTGGTTAACGCAGTGAATGAGCAGCAGACTCAGATCGACGTCCAACGAAAACAGATCGACGAGCAAAAACAAACCATCCAACGGCAGCAGATCGAGATCGATGCTTTGGTCAAGATCGTCTGCTCACAGAACAACTCGGCTGATCTCTGCCGTCAGAGGAAGTAGTAAGGAGGGAAGGATCGTGAAAAAAAGTAAGCTTGCGATCGTAGCTTTGTTGCTTTGTGCTTCCGCCATCGCACAGACGGGCGGCGGCTTCGATCTCCAACAGAACGTCATCGGAAACGGCGGTTGGCGGAGCGACGGCGGCGGCTTCACCGTTCTGGGAACGATGGGGCAGTCGAATTCGGGCTCACCGACATCCGGCGGCGGATTTCACATTATCGATGGTCTTTGGGCGATAGAAAACCTGTCCCCGGCCTCGCCGTTTGCAACCGTCAGCGGTCACGTAACAAAGGGAGGCGTAGGTATTCCGCGCGTCCTCATCACCGCCTCCAGCCCGTCCACCGGCCTGACATTCTGGGCATTGAGCGGCCCGCACGGTGAATATAGTCTCGGCGATATTCCGGTCGGCGCGAGTTATCTCATAACGGCAGATCATAAGCACTTTCGTATCCAGCCATCATCGGTGTCACTATTCATCAGTCAGGACCGCACCGATGTTGATTTTGTGATCACACAATAGAAAACACGGCGTCTACCTCACCGGCGGCCTTGCGCTGAGGCTGCTCGGGGCGTCTGGATTGGCGCCCTCGTGCACGGCGATGTTGAGGCGCTCGATAAGCTCGCCGCCTAGCCAGCCCGTGATCAGCGAGAGCACAAAGCCCGCAAAGGAACACACGAGAGCGATAGTGTCCGGAGCTCCGGCCATTGCGAATCCGCTCGCAGGCCGTTTACGCAAAAACCAGCTCACCGCAAAAAGCAGCACGATGACGACGTTCCCGACGCCGTGGTAGAGACCGATGTACCACGCCCGCGACCTTGGCGGCACGATGGCTACCCAGTCGATGAGCCCGGGAACCGCTGCGATCAAGCCACTGATGATGCCGGCAGCGATCATCCAGAACGAAACGGTCGTCCAGCCTATCGTTCCAGTCACGAGATAAATGATGTCAAAGATCGCGGCCATTCCCAGCAGTCCGAGCGGAAAAACTATCAGCATCGGATGTATCGCGTGTCCCGCTGCCCTTGCTTTACTTTCCATTTGTCCCTCCCCTGTGCTGCGAGTAGATCATCCTTAATTCGGCTATCACGACGTGGGAGCTTCAGTCATCGGGAATACAAACGGAAACATTGGCGGAGACGCGGGCGGCAGTTTAGAATCTTGCATAACGGATGAAAAAGACCATTGCAGTAATTTTTGGTGGGCGTTCGGGTGAGCATGAGATATCGGTCCGCTCGGCACGGACGGTTATTGAGAATATCGACCGAGATAAGTACGATGTCGTGCCGATCGCGATCATGCCCGACGGGCAATGGTTGTCGCCGGCGGAGTCGGTAGGGCGATTTCCAGATCACACACAAAAGGTATTTCGCGACAGCCAGGGCGAGCCGACGGCTGACGTGCTGCAACTGACTGGGGATGCGACGGTCGGAGCGGTTACGGCCTCGGCAAGGGACGAGCGAGTCGCGATGCTCGCTCCACGGGTGGATGTGGTGTTTCCCGTGCTGCATGGCACGTATGGCGAAGACGGGACCATTCAGGGACTGCTGGAGATGGCAGATGTGCCGTATGTCGGGTGCGGGGTGCTGGCCTCATCGTGCGGAATGGACAAGGTCTTTATGAAGACACTGTTTCGCGACGCGGACCTGCCGATATGCGATTACGTGTGGTTCCTGCGGGGCGAGTGGCAAAAGAACCGTGAGGCGACGATCGCACGCGTCGCCGCGAAGCTCGGCTATCCGTGCTTTGTAAAACCCGCGAATTTGGGCTCGTCGGTGGGCGTTTCCAAGGCAGTGGGTGACGATTCTTTGGCGGCGGCGATCGACCTCGCCGCGGAGTATGACCGCAAGATCATCGTCGAGGAGGGGATCGAGATGCGCGAGATCGAATGTGCGGTCCTCGGCAACGACACACCCGAGGCGAGTCTGCCGGGCGAGTACATCATTCGTGACGAGTCGAAGAAGTTCCTGGACTACGCTGAGAAATATTCCGGGACTGGGAATAATGAATTCGTAGTTCCCGCACCGATCTCGGACGAGCTGACGGCGAGGGTGCGGCAGATGGCGGTGATGGCATTCAAAGCCGTCGATGGCTCTGGACTCGCCAGGGTAGATTTTTTTCTACGAAACGATAACGGCGCGCTTCTCGTCAATGAGATCAACACAATGCCGGGGCTTACCGATGCCTCTGGCTGGCCAAAGATGTGGCAGGGAAGCGGTAAAGAGTTTTCACAAGTCATCGACGAACTTATCGACCTTGCCTTAGAACGGCACGAGGATAAGAAGAAAAATCGGACCAGCAAATAGGCCTACCTATTGCATACAGCCGACCGCCTACTGTCGAGGTGCGTTGTAACCCTTACGCGTGCGGAGTGTGAGGTTGGGACGTGCGATGCGTACCTCGATCGCTCGCCATTTGCCGTCCTTTTTTGTATTGGATGGCTCGTAGGTCAGCGTGTATTCTTGACCTAATTCCTCGCAGATACGTTTGAAAGCATCTCGCATCGCGGCTCCGCCCGGGCTCGCAACGAACGTCCCGCCCGTCTTACTCGAGAAACTCTTAAGTGCCATTAGGCCGTCGTTTTGATTACCCGGACCTTTGTCCACGGGTGACATATCGACGGTGTAGATCGTTGCATTTGCTGCGAGTGCGGCTTTGAGCGCCTTGTCAAAACTCTTGCTGCTTGCCGTGTCGGCTCCGTCGGAGAGGACAAGGATCGCACGCCGCCGCTCAGGACGCTTCGACAGGTCGGCTGCCGCCTTGTAGATCGCATCATTCAAGACGGTCTTGCCGTTCGCCTCAAGTCGGTAAAAGGCGTCGCGGAGGTCATGCTGATTAGAGAAATCCTGGATCTGGTTGACCTTTGAGTCGAAGTTGTAGATCTCGGCGTAATCGTCGCC
>JBJMGO010000396.1:0-7901 GCA_045807825.1 Pyrinomonadaceae bacterium
TATTAGGCGATTCGATCGTTTTTGAGGAGGGGGTCTATGGGCGGACCCCAATGGTCTTCGGTGTTACTCGCAAGGCTATTTATGTAACGAAAGAGCAACACTTCAAACAGGAAGCATGGTATTTGGAACGTATCGACATTCCTAATGTCGAGCACGTCGGATTAAAAAAGGAAAAGGGAGCCGTCGTTTGGATTCTCGGTGCCTTTGTATTCCTTGGCGGGCTTGCTCTGACACTGGGATTCGTTTGGAATATCTATAACGCACTTCCCAGGACAAGAGTCCCAATTGTCCCCTGGCCACTAATTTTTATGGCCGCTGGTGTGGCAATTCCGTTCCTTGGTCGTGGGCGTCGGATACTTTCGGTCAAAACTGGTAAGAAGGTTCAGAAGTGGAAACCTAGTATTTTCGAAGGGAAGAAAGAAGAGGTTCACGCGCTGCAAGACCGTTTCATCGAGGCTTGTCGAGGCGTGGGAATTTCTGTCTCCGTCAAATAAGTATGTTGTGGGTCCTACTGCGACCTCAGCGTCGCGAGCGGCTTTCTGAACAGCACGTCAAAGCTCGCAAGCGTACCAACCACCGTCACAAGCACCGTCGTCACGAGAACTCCGCCGACAGTCAGCATCCAGTCGAATTCCCACTCCACATCGAGCAGATACCTAGTCACCGCATAGGACAGGCTGACAGCAAAACCGGTCGCGATCAGCCCGGCGAGAAAACCGAGCACGCCGTACTCAGCGATCAGGATCGTCGCTAACGTGCGTCTATTCGCACCCAAGGTTTTTAGAATGGCGTTCTCATAGATCCGCTGCGACTTGGTCAGAGCGACCGATCCGATGAGGATCAGGATGCCGCTCAATAACACAAAACTCCCTACGAATGAGATCGCGATCACAAAATTCTTGACGAGCTTGTTTACCGCGTCGACGATATCGGCGACATCAAAGATCTGCACATTGGGATATGCATCGACAATGTCCCGCTGCAGCTTTTGCCGATCGAGCTGTGGGACGTGATTCAAAACGGTCGCCGCAAAGCTCTGCGGCGCCGTCTCAAGCGTTCCGGGGCGAAAGACGAAGACGAACGCTGTGCGTGCATTTCGCACGTCGATACGGCGAATATTAGCGACACGAGCAGTGATCTTTCGCCCCGAGATGTCAAAGGTGATAGAGTCGCCGGCCTCGACCTTGAGCGTCTTTGCCATGCCCTCCTCGACAGAAACCTGTGGCTCAGTGGTCGGCTGAGTTGTCAGCCACCAATCCCCGCTGATGACGGTTTCATTCTCCTCGAGATTGGGCCGGTAAGTGAGTGCAAATTCACGTCCCACCTGCCCGGAATTTTGCCGCACCTCTGTGCTCTGGTAATCGAAGGACTCACCATTTACCGCCGCGATCCGTGCACGGACCGTCGGCACCTTTTCCGGCTTTTCGCCGGTCCGCTGTTCGATCAGCTCGAGCACGGGATCGATCTGGCTTCCCTGAATGTCCGCGAAGATCATACTTGGCAGCCGCCGGTTCTTTGTGAAGTCAAATTCCCGTATAAGATTTGACTCCATCGTCTGCACCGCGATAACGACAAAGGCCCCAAGACCGACCGCGAGGAGCACGATCCGCGTTTGATTCCCCGGCCGATAAAGTGAGTTCACCGCCTGCCGAAACGAGAATGAAGCGAGATTCCTCAACCGCCGCAGTATCCACGTCAGCACCCACGCTGCGGCAAAAAGCACCAAACCTGTCGCACCGAATCCGGCAAGGAAAAATACGCCAACCTTGATCGATCCAGCCTGCCAGATCGCGAGGCCGAGCAGCACGGCGAGGCATATGACGGCAAATATCCACTTCGTCCAATCGAGTCGCGTGATGCTCGCGTTGTTCTCGTCGCGCAGCAGCAGCCGCGGCTTTATCGAGCGGATCTGCAGCAGCGGCAGTGCCGAGAAGAGCAGCGACACGAGCACGCCCAGAATGATGCCTTGCAGGGCGGTCGATGGCACGACCGAGTAACTCATCTTCGCGGGCAGGTCCTCGATAAAACGCCACCGTACGAGCCACAATCCGAGCTGCGTGAGCAGCACGCCAAATATGCTTCCGACGATCCCGAGGGTGAGGATCTGCAGCAGATACACGGTGATCACACGCGTGCCGCGCGCACCGAGACACTTGAGGACGGCCACTGTCTTTCGTTTCTGTTCGACAAAAGCACGAGCGACATTCCACACGCCGACACCGCCGAGGACGAGGATCAAAAGTCCCGTGAGCGAGAGATAATTCTCCGTCCGCTCAAAGTTTTGGTTGAGGTTCTCCTGCTGCTCACGATACGAGTTGACCTGCACCGACGTGCCCTGAAGAGCCGACCGCAGCTCCGTGACCAGCGGCGTCGGATTGTCGGCAGTGCGATAGAGAATGCGCCGTCGAATCCGGCTCGTATTCCGCGTGATACCCGCCGTGTCAAAGGCGTTTTTCTCGACAAAGACGCGCGAGCCCAGGCGAAATCCATTCGCTCCACCAGGCTCCTCGTCAAAGGTGTCGCGTATGTCAAAAACGCCTTCGCCGATCTTGAGTTTGTCGCCGACCTTGACGTGCATCTCATCGAGCAAAGCACGCCCGACAACGCAGCCGTTATTCGCCAGCAGCTTAAAATTGAATGGCGAACCATCCGTCAAATGGAACTCGCCGACGAGCGGGAACGGCGGCTCGATGCCCTTGAGCTCGACGAATGCGAGCGACTGATTAGCCGGATCAGCAGCCCGCGCCATCGTGGCGGCAACGATCGTCTCATTACGCGCCTCGACGGTATCCGAGTGACGTGCAACTACCTCCTCGACCTTCGCCAGCTCGCCAGGTGAGAATTCATTCGTCGACGTGATCTCCAGGTCCGCGGTCATCAACGCCCGAGCGTCGTTGCCGACGACCTTTGTCAGGTTCTGTATCAGCGAACGCAAAAAGACGATCGATCCGACGCCCAGCGCGATGCACAAAAAGAAAAACAGCAGCCGCCGCCATGATGAGCGTATCTCGCGTCTTGTGAGGTTGAATATGAAAAGCATGCTTACCGCCGAGACGCTGAGACGCAGAGAAAGCAAATATCAGGTGCTCTGCCAATTCTAGGATGTAGGCTGATCCAGACCATGTGTTTCCTATCTCGGCGTCTCGGCGTCTCGGCGGTTGAAATGATCTTCGATCACCCTGCCGTCGGCAAGAATTATCTGCCGTTGGGCCTGGCTCGCAAGCGTTTCGTCATGCGTTACGAGCACGAGCGTCACATTATTTTCGCTGTGAAGCTGTCGCATCAGATCGAAGATATGCTTGCCGTTCTTGCTGTCGAGATTTCCGGTCGGTTCGTCCGCCAGAAGTATCTTTGGCCTGTTTGCGAATGCCCGTGCGATCGCGACGCGCTGCTGCTCACCGCCCGAGAGCTCGGATGGATAATGATGACCGCGGTTAGCGAGATCGACCGCATCGAGCAGGCGATCGGCGCGTTCTCTCACGTGATCGAGGCCGAGTATCTCCATCGGGATCATTATGTTTTCGTAAGCCGTGAGACTCGGGATCAGATGAAAAGATTGAAAGATGAATCCGATCTTCTCGCTCCGCACCCGCGCGAGAGCGTCTTCTCCCATCGAGGTGATCTCGTCATCATCAATGGCAATTCGCCCGGACGAGGGAGCATCTAGTCCCGCGATCAGACCAAGCAGTGTCGACTTGCCGCTGCCGGAAGCTCCGGTGACCGCGACAAATTGTCCATCCGGTATGTCGAACGAAACCTGGTCGAGTATCGTAAGGTCTTCGGCGCCCGACAGCACCGTTTTGATAACTTCGCTAAGGGTGATCATCCGTTCTGATATTAGAAGTAAGATATGAGAAGTGAGAAACGCCGCCTCCCGTTCAGCTCTGATCGCATGCCCTTAGATATTCGAATTCGACTCGTGGCAGGTTTCATGTTTCTCGTCATCTGCTGCTTCGGCTGCGGGCAAAATGAGAAGATGGCTGCGGTAAATAACACTCAAATGCAACCAACCACGACCCCATCAGGCCCGCCTCCACCACCGCTCGACGCGCGGGCAAAGGTCGTGGCATTCGGCGACAGCTTTACGGCGGGGTATGGCATCGATGACTGGCGTAAAAGCTATCCGGCACTCCTGCAGGACGAGCTGGATCGTGCGGGTTACCAACTTCAGGTTGTGAATCGCGGCCGCTCCGGCGACACCAGTGGTCAGGGACTTAGCCGTGCATGGGAGTCTCTTACAACCGGTGACATCCACATCTTTATCCTCGCGTTGGGTGCGAATGATTCTTTCAAAGACGTTGCGCCCGCAGATACAAAAAGGAATCTTGCGGAGATCATCAAGCAGGCCCGGGCAAAGGGAGCTAAGGTCCTGCTCTGCGGCTACGAGCCGCGCGACGCGGAGAAGGCAAAGCTTCTGAAACCTGTCTACGCGGAGCTTGCAAAGGAGAACGACGTCCCGCTCCTGCCGTCACTTTTGCAGGGGGCACAGCAAGATCCCAAACTTCTCTTGTCCGATGGAGCGCATCCTAATGAAGACGGCCTGAAGGTCGTCGAGCAGAACGTTTGGAAAGCATTGCAGCCCTTGCTCCGTGACGAGAAAAGGGCGACGAGCACTCAGCAGAAATGACAAACTCCCGCACTCTTCAGATCCTCTTCGTGAGCCTCGCCGCAGCGTTCGCTATCGGATGCCAAACGGGTAAACCGTCGTCGAACCCCGCAGCGATGAATAAGCCGCTCGCGACGCCGCAGTCGACGGGCAACAGGCCAAAGATAATTTGTTTTGGCGACAGCTTGTCCGCGGGCTTTGGACTTGAGGAAAAGGAATCTTACCCATATCTCCTCCAGCAAAAGCTCAACGCCGACGGCTATGACTATGAGGTCGTGAATGCGGGCGTCTCGGGCGACACTAGCACCGGCGGACTTGAGCGAGCGGATTGGGTGCTTGGTCAGGACAACGCAAAGATCGTGATCCTCGAGCTCGGTGCGAATGACATGCTCCGCGGGATGCCTCCCGCGAAGCTGAAGGACAATCTCGACAAGATCATCAAAAAAGCTCAGGCGCGCGGTCTAAAGGTATTACTCTGCGGCATGCTCGCACCGCCGACGATGGGCGCCCAGTACGAGAGGGAATTCACCTCTGCGTTTCCCGATCTTGCATCCGAGTACAAGGTCGCGTATCTGCCCTTCCTACTCGAGAACATCGCCCTCAACAAGGACCTAAACCAGCAGGACGGTATCCACCCCAACGCCGCCGGCGAAAAGATCATGACCGACAACGTCTACAAGGCCCTAAAGCCGATGCTTTAGGGAAGCTGGACCTTTTTGAAATATCGCTTTTTCGTGTAAAGCTCACCCAGCCGGCGGTTAGTGAACCGCTGCACCTTTTTCCAGGCCTTTTCGGCAAAGGTGAGTTGTGGAGGTGCGGTACTCGCCCTCTCGTTCTCCCACGCCGCCATGTAATCGCTCTGCTGCGGAGCCTTTTGGAAGATCGGCACCTCCGCGATGCGCTTCGCGATCAGCAGAAGGTGCGCCGGCTCGCTGTTGACGAGCGTGATCCGCTCGCCGATAGTTGCCGGGTCAGCGACCTCAAACCATTCACCGTCGCTGGCAGTCTCGTGGAGCATCAATTTTTCGACACGGTATCCATTCGCCTCAGAGAACGCGCGATAAAACAGCTCCGGGCTGAACTGATAAAACCCGTGCCCAAAAAAGTTATTGCACGGCGTGATCGCAAGGTAATGCCCGCCCAGCCGCACCATCTCCATGCAGCTCTTGAGGGCTGTGGGGTAGTTGAAAACATGCTCCAGGCAGCCGCCATCCAGCACCGCTGAGAAGCGTCCCTTCCATTCATCTCCGATCGGTTCATTTAGATCGTGAACGACGCTTGCACCCTCATAATCTGACGCGTCAAAAGAGGTGACAACCGTCGCTCCCAAAAACCGCAGCAAACTCTCAGCGTACCCGTCGCTGTCGTCGATCAGTTCTCTCGCCTTATCAGCGCTTATTTGATGGCCAAACAGTTCGCAGGAGCGGGCGACTTCTTCAGCACTCGCGAGCACGCTTTGGCGTCCGATCATCGCCGTCTCGGCAAATGAAACGCCATGGCCAGCCGCGTATAAAACGAACTTTATTCCGTTTACATCGAGTCCCACTTGAATGGCAGTATACAGGAGATGCAGGCACGCGTTTACGCGTTCTGCCGCGTCGAATATACTGATCGCAGTAAACGGCTAAAGCCGTCACTCTTACCTCTGATGAACGTCACACACCTGGAATGCGCCCTCTGCGGACTCGAGCATGAGGCGAACACGCTTCAAAACCTCTGTCGTGAATGCGGCAAGCCGCTGCTCGTCCGCTACGACCTCAAAAAAGCCGCCGAGACCCTCACGCCCGAGTCGCTGAAGGGACGAGTGTCTTCGCTATGGCGATATCGCGAGGTCTTGCCCGTTGTAAATGACGCGAATATCGTTTCGCTTGGCGAGGGATGGACGCCGATCTTTCGCGCAGACCGTATAGCAGAGACGCTGCCTATAAAGATCAACCTTCTGATCAAGGACGAGGGACAAAATCCGACGCAGAGTTTCAAGGCCCGCGGCATGACGGCCGCGATCTCGATGGCCAATGAGCTCGGCGTCAAAAAGGTCGCTGTTCCGTCCGCGGGCAACGCCGCCGGTGCGATGGCCGCTTACGCCGCCAAAGCAGGGATGGAGGCTCACATCTTCATGCCCGCCGACACGCCGCACGCCAACATCGTCGAATGCAAACAGACCGGTGCCCACGTCACCCTCATCGACGGGCTCATCACCGATTGCGGCAAGATCGTTGCTGAGCGAAAGGACGCCGAGGGCTGGTTCGACGTCTCCACTCTTAAAGAGCCCTACCGCGTCGAGGGCAAAAAGACGATGGGATATGAACTGTGGGAGCAGTTTAGTCAGGAGTCAGGAGTCAGGAGTCAGGGGTCCACGGATCGACTCACGACTCAGGACTCACGACTCCCGACTCTCCCCGATGTGATCCTCTACCCCACCGGTGGCGGCACCGGCCTCATCGGCATGTGGAAAGCATTTGACGAGATGGAGCGGATGGGCTGGATCGGCTCCGAACGTCCGCGAATGGTCACCGTTCAGTCCTCGACCTGTGCACCGATAGTGCGGGCATTCGAGCAGGGCGACCGCTTCGCCGAGGAATTTGAGAATGCCTCCACCGTCGCGTCCGGACTCCGAGTGCCAAAGGCGATCGGCGACTTCCTCATCCTCGACGCCATCCGTGCCTCCGGCGGTACCGCGATAGCCGTCGATGACGCCGAGCTCATCGCTGCCGTCGGCGAGATCGGTGCCGCGTCCGGCCTCTTCGTCGCCCCCGAAGGCGCCGCCTGTTTGCCGGCCCTCCGCAAACTCATCGCCCGCGGCGAGATTAACGAAGGCGAGACCGTTCTCATCTTCAACACCGGCAGCGGCATCAAATACCTCGAGGCGTTCGGCGGCTAAAAAAGGCTTGCACCGCGCTGTATAATCATTTCCAGCCTCGGAGGATAGAAATGACACGTTCAATGGCTTCGGCCCTTCTCACATTGCTCGCGGTCGCGGTATTTGGCGTCTGCACCTTTGCACAAAACAGCGGAGCTTCTGATTCCGTCGTGACTGTGTTACTGACGAACGAAACGGACGCCCAGCCCGTTGGTACGGGCCTCGTGGTCAGACCTGACGGGTACATACTGACTCCATACAGCCTCGTCAAAAACGCCAAGAATATTCAGATCAAGCTTTCTAATGGCGAGATCTACGACAACGCTCAGATCGCAGCGTTTGACGAGCGTCGCAATGTCGCACTCCTCAGGATCAATGCCGTTAACCTTCGCGTGATCCCGAACGGCATCTCTGAGGAGACGCAGGTGGGATCCA